>NZ_JBBKXE010000174.1:0-3761 GCF_037969335.1 Hyphomonas sp.
GGCGGTCATGTCCTGCGCCATCGCGACACTCGGCCTCCTGCTCTCTTCGCCTGCCGTCATCATCGGAGCCATGCTGATCTCCCCGCTGATGGGGCCGATCATGCTGATGGGCTTCTCGCTCAGCATCCTGGATCTTCCGGCCATGCGCCGCGCCATGTTCTCGATGGCCTGCGGCGTCGTCGCCTCGATCACGATCTCGTTCCTGATCGTCAAGCTCTCGCCCCTGACCGAGATCACGCCCGAAATCATCGCCCGCACACGGCCGAACTTCTTCGACCTGCTCGTCGCCATCTTCTCCGGCCTGGCCGGCGGCTATGCCGTCATCCAGCGCAAGGGCGAAACCATTGTCGGCGTCGCCATCGCCACCGCCCTGATGCCGCCCCTCGCGGTCACCGGCTACGGCCTCGCGATCGGCTCTATGCCCGTCGCCGGCGGCTCCTTCTTCCTGTTCATGACCAACCTGCTCGCGATTGCCCTTTCGGTCACCATCCTGTCGCGCCTCTACAGTTTCGGCGCCAATCACGGCAAGCGCAGCACGCTCTGGCAGGGCGCGCTGATCTTCACCGTGTTCGCTGCGCTCTCGGTCCCGCTCGGGGTCGCCCTGCGCGACATCGCCTATGAGACGACTGCCATCAACACGGTCAAGTCAGCCCTGCTCACGCCCTTTTCCGACCTCGACTCCCGCGTCTCGGACGTGTCGGTGACCTTTCCGAAGGGCGCGGATATCCGCGTCGACGCCACCATTCTCACCCACACCCGCGTGCCGGATGCCGAAGCGCGCCTCATCACCGACCTCACCGGACGCCTTGGCCGTCCGGTCACGGTCAATCTCGGGCAGGTGCTGATCGACGAGGACAAGACGCTCGAGGCCGAGGCCTACCTGCGCATGGCGGACTCCTCCATCGCCGCGCCGCTCCGCGCCGAGATCTCCCGGATCGAGAGCCTCGGAATGCTCCGCCAATCCGAGACAGAACTGCGCGCTGCCGTCCCGTTCAAGCTGGCCGCAGCCGACATCGACGCCGAACACAAAACCGCCACGCTGCTCGCCGCACCGCATGACGGCCTGTCGATCTCGGCCTATCGCACCATGGAGGAAGGCCTGAAAACCAACTTCCCGGCCTGGACGATCCACATCGTCCCGCCGGTCGCCGAACTGCCGCTGATCGCATTCGACAATGGCAAGAACGCGATCTCGCCAGCCGGCGAGTCTGTCCTCGGCGACAGTATCTGGGCGCTCGAACGCTGGTCATCGAAATCGGTTGAAGTTGTCGGCTATGCCTCAACGGCGGGTGCACTGCAGCGCTTCGACAATCGCAACCTGGCCTACCAGCGCGCCGTCACCGTGGCCGACCGCCTCACCCAGGCCGGCTTCACCGCCTCGGCCGTCGGCGAATACCGCGCCTATCGCCAGACTGCCGACGAGAAACAGCTCGGCTACCAGCGCTTCCAGACCGTCCTCATCCGTCCGGGCTCATAGGGCGACGAACGCGGCAAATCCGGCGAGGAGTTCGCGAAGCCTCTCCCGCGTCGACTCGTCGGTCAGGTTGCCGTCGTTATCGAACTGTTCGCCCGCGCGCGATACCATGAGCCGCCCGTCGAACCAGGGCCGCATGCCCAGTGTGCGGACAACCGGCAGCCAGTGGTTCTGGCCCAGGATGGTGCCAAACCCGCCCGGCGACGCGCCGATGATCGCAACGGGCTTGCCGCGAAACGCATTGGTCTCGCGCGATGCCCAGTCGACCCCGTTCTTGAATACGCCCGGGATGCCATTATTGTATTCCGGCGTGACCAGCAGCAGGCCGTCCGCTTTCGCGATCGCGTCCTTGAACGCGATCACAGCCTCCGGCAGGCCATGCGCCGCTTCCTCATCCCCATCGTAAAGCGGAATGCCATGCAGCGTCATGCCGGTCATGCTCACCCCATCAGGCGCCACCTGCTCGGCGGCCCGCATCAGCCCGGTATTGAACGACGCTTTCCGCAGGCTGCCGGAAACAGCTAGGATATGGGTCATGCATCTGGCTCCATCCAAAACGATGACACCATCTAACATGTCTTCTTTTCCTGTGTCTCCCAGAGGTTTGTCCCCGGACCCGGAGCGAGCTTGCCCGCTTTCGTCGGGCTGCTAGACGCCAACCACATCCGGTCGCAACTGGTAGAATATGTACAGCACGTCTGATTTTTCCCGGTCGCCCACACCGCAGTCAGTCAATGCCTTCATCAGGTCATCAATCGACGCCATGTATTCATTATCGGATATGTTCATATGCTTGTGCACGCTCAACATATCCCTGCCAGTATAGACTTGCGGCCCGCCTGAACCGAGCGAGAAGAAATCAGCTGCCATCTGCTTCATTCGCGGCACATCGCTGCCCGCGAAGCGCGCAGAGATCAGCGGATTTGCCAGATGGTTGTCGACGAGATTCGAGGCAATCCGTGTGACACCTTCGGTGCCGCCAAGGCGGGAGAAAAGCGTGTCTGTCATGATAAGTCCTTTCATTGGTGGGGTTTTTGGGAGCTATTCACGTATCGCCCCGGCTTGAACCAGACTGACGGCCGATCCCGGTTTTCGTCCAGTCCAGTTTCTGTACCAGTCGGGCAGGCTTTCCGGCGCTAAGGTCGGCGCCGCGCCCGCCACTTGAGGAGACCCCGGTCATGACCAGCAGTTACAGGCAATTTTGCCCTGTCGCGATGGCGGCGGAAATCCTCTCGAAACGATGGACACTGCTCGTACTGCGCGAACTCATCGCGGGATCGACACGGTTCAACGACTTGCGGCGCGGCGTGCCGCGCATGTCGCCAACGCTTCTGTCTGCACGGCTGAAGGAGCTCGAAGCTGCTGGAATCCTCCGTATGCTGCCCGATTCAGCAGGGCCAGGCTTGAACGAATATCACCTGACAGAATCCGGCCGCGACCTGGCGGCGGTGATCGAGGCAGTCGGCATTTGGGGCCAGCGCTGGATCGAGGCCGATCTCAGCCTCGACAATCTCGATCCGGCCTTGCTGATGTGGGACATGCGGCGAAACCTGAACACCTCGCCCCTGCCCGACACCCGCAGCGTCATCAACTTCATCTATAGCGACCTGCCTGACTCGCAGAAGAATTGGTGGCTGATCGTCGAACCGACAGGCAGCGTCGATCTTTGCTACATTGACCCCGGCTTCGAGGTCGACCTGTTCGTTACGTCAGACCTTCGATCCATGACCGCCATCTGGCTCGGCCTGTCGACGGTGGGGAAAGCTGTCGCCGAGGACAAGGTCTACCTGGACGGCGACCAGGCGATCTCCTCCCACATGCAGCAATGGCTGGGTCTCAGCCATTTTGCCGACGAACCCAAGCGGGCGGGCTGACGGAAACAGCGCGCCTTATCCACCCCCTCCCATCCCTCGCGTATAATGTGCCGCGATGTACGCCCTCCTCACCCCCATGCCGGGCCTGCCCTGGTACCTGCTGCCGATCTGGCCGCTGATCTTCTGGCGCATCCAGCGCCTGAAGGCATGCGGCGGTCCGGGCTCTGAAATGCTCTGGGGCGTCGCGTGGAACGGGCGCGTTGTGGTCGTCCAGCTCTCGGATGACCTCACCGGCCCGCATCCGGGCAGTTTCCGGGCACCCGTGTCCGACCAGCTTAGGCAGGCGATGACCGACATCCCAACTCCGTGTCCCCGGCGAACGCCGGGGCTGCGAAGGGATCAGCAATCGCATTGCGATTGCCCCGCAGCAGGCCCAAGCGCAAGCGCAGGGCTGGTCCGGATCGGCCCCATCC
>NZ_JBBKXE010000175.1:0-12376 GCF_037969335.1 Hyphomonas sp.
GATGAAGATGGGCTCGTCATAGCCTGCGAGCCGCAGGTGGCGGATCACGCGCTGGGCCTTGCCGAGCGAATAGGCGCCGATGCAATGGGCGCGTTCGGGAAAGGCCTGCAGGCTGTGCAGGAGGCGGGCAATCTCGCCGCCGGTGTCCGGGTGGCGAAAGACAGGCAGGGCGAAGGTCGCCTCGGATATGAACACATGCGTGCCGAGGACCGGCTCGAACGTCGCGCAGGTCGGGTCAAAACGGCGCTTGTAGTCGCCGGTGAAGGTCATCCGCAGGCCCTTGTGCTCGACCACGACCTGGGCTGAGCCGAGGATGTGCCCTGCGGGCGCCAGCCAGACGGTGACGCCATTGATCTCGACCGTCTCGCCATATTCGAGGCTCTGCGTGGATTTGGCGAAATTCTGGCCATAGCGGCAGGCCATGATGGCGAGCGTGTCCGGGTGGGCGAGCACCTTGCCGTGGCCGCCGCGTGCATGATCGGAATGGCCATGGCTGATGACGGCGCGGTCAACCGCGCCGCGCACGGGATCGAGATAGAAATCCCCCGGCGGGCAGTAGAGGCCCTTGGGCGTCGGCTGCAGGAGGAGGTCGGGCCGGAGCATGCCCTGAATGTAGGCAATTGCGGGATGGGGGGAAGGGGCTGGATGCGGTCCCTTCCGCTTTGCGGCCAAGTGGGGTAGGCGACTGGGCCGCATTCCTCGCATCAAGGGCGCTCCCCATGCAGATTGGCATCGATTTCGGCACATCAAACACGTCGATCGCGTTTCGCGGTCCGGATGGCGCCGCCCTGGTTGCGCTGGAGCCGGACGCGACGTCGATCCCGACAGCGGTGTTCTACGGCCTGGATTCCGGCGAGTACGCGATCGGTTCGCAGGCGGTGAGCGCCTATGAGTCCGGCGAAGAGGGCCGGTTGATGCGCTCGATCAAGTCGGTCCTCGGTTCGTCGCTGATTGACGAGACGACGGAACTTGGCCGACGGCGCCTGCCATTCCGTGACGTGATCGTGCATTTCCTGCGCCGGGTGATTGCCATTGCGGAAGCGCAGACGGGGCAGCGCGTCGAGTCCGTCATCCAGGGCCGCCCGGTCTCGTTCAATGACAAGCATGCCGATCTCGACAAGCGTGCGCAGACCATCCTGGAAGCCTGCCTCCACGCGGCGGGTGTTCCCCATGTCGAATTCCTCGAAGAACCGGTGGCGGCGGCGCGGTCGGTGGCTTTTCCGACCGGCCGGGAAAAGCTGATCTTCGTGGTCGATATCGGCGGCGGCACGTCGGATTTTTCGGTCGTGCGCATATCGCCCGACAATGCCGGATTCGACGTGCTCGGCAGTACGGGCCTCTACGTTGGCGGCAATGATTTCGATCACATGCTGAGCTTCTTCGAGCTCTCGCACCTGTTCGGGCATGGCGAGACGCTGGCGCTGAACGGGCTGCCGGCGCCGTCGGCGCCCTATTCGACCCTGTCGGACTGGAAGAGCCTGAACAAGCTCTACACGCGCGACACCCAGAAGCAGATCAAGTGGATGATGATGAACAGTCCGGACAGTCGCGGGATACGGGCGTTCGACCATCTGGTGCGCAGCCATGAAGCCCACACCTATGCCAAGCGCACCGAGCAGATAAAGATCGGCCTCAGCGAGGCGGACCAGCAGACATTCGTCTATGACACGCCCGAGGCGCATCTCGAGCGGCTTGTTGCGCGCGGGACGTTCGAAGACCTGATCGATGAGGCGATCTCGAAAATGGATGCTGTGGCCGTGGACTGCCTGAAGCGGGCAGGCGTGGTGCCTGACCAGGTCACCGATATCGTGATGGTGGGCGGCTCCACCTTCATCCCGCTGGTGCAGGACCGGCTGGCAGGGCGATTCAGCAATGCCGCCCTGTCAGCCAATGACCGTTTCGGCGCCGTCGCCAAAGGCCTCGCCCTGCATGGGGCGGCAACCCGCTAAGGATAGCGCTGGCGGCCTAGATCGCGGCCAGGACCGCTTTCGGCGTGATCGGGATATGGCGCAGGCGCGCACCGACCGCGTTGAAGATCGCATTGCCGATGGCCGGGCCGACGACCGTTGTGGCGGGTTCGCCCAGGCCGACCGGCACTTCGGTGCTCTCGACAAAACCGATGTCGAGGTCCGGCACGTCAGCGAGACGCAGCGGCGTGTAGGGGCCGAGGTTCAGGTCCCTGACCTGTCCGTTCACGAACTCCGTGCCCTCGTGCAGTGCGAGCGAGAGGCCCCAGAGCGACGCCCCCTCCATCTGCGCCAGCGCGCCGTCCGGATCAACGATCGTGCCGGCATCGGCCACCAGTGTCAGCTTTTCGACCGTGACGCGGCCACTGGCGCGATCGACATGGACCTGCGCTGCACAGGCGACCCATGTCGGCATGCCGCGCTCCTGCCCGAAGCTGGTTGCGAGTCCGATACCGGTGTCGGCGGGGAGGGCTTTGCCCCAGCCAGCCTTGGCGGCGCAACGCCGCACGACTTCGGCCTGGCGCAGCGCGCCGCCGACGGCGTTCGGTGCCGAGCCGGCATTGATGCCAGCGCCGTCGAGCAGGGCCAGACGGAAACCGACCGGGTCCTTGCCGAGCGTGTGAGCCGCTTCGTCCATGAAGCTTTCAAGCGCCCAATTGGTGAAGCCGGGCCCGACCGACCGCAGCCAGCCTGGCCGGAACGTGCTGTTGGCAAGGTCGTTCGAGACGGCGCGGACGCGGTGCGCCCCAACCGTGTACCAATGGTCCGCGCCACTGATGGCGAAGGGGTCATAGGCCACCCCGTTGACGCCGTTCGGCATGAAGAAAGGCGCCATGACCTGGGTCGGCCAGCCGGCGGCGACATGCTGTTCCATGCCGGTGACCTTGCCATCGGCGTCGGCGGCAAGGCGGAGACGCTGGACGCTGGGCGAACGCACCGAGTCCATGCGGGTATCGTCCTCCCGCGTGAGGACCATCTTGACCGGTTTGCCGAGCGCCTTGGCGGCGAGGGCGGCTGGCACGGCATAGTCACCGTTCAGCCTGCGGCCGAAACCGCCGCCGAGCCGGTAGGTGCGCATCACGATCTTGTCTTCCGGCATGCCGAGGGCCGTGGCGAGCCATGGCAGGACGAGGCTCTGCCATTGGTTGCCGGTGTGGATTTCCATCACGCCGTCTTTTTCAAAGGCGAGGGCATTGACGGGTTCGAGGTGCATGTGGAGCGCAGTGCCGGTCGTGTAGGTGGCTTCCACTTTCGTCGTCGCGGCAGCGAAGGCTGCGGTTGTGTCGGTGACGCCGGTGTCGAGAATGGCACCGTTCGACGGGTCGTCGAGCAGGCTGCCAGCATGGTCCTGGATCTGCTTTTCGGAGACCTTGGATGTCGGACCGGGAGTCCAGTCGACCTTGATGAGGTCCGCCGCCTTGATGGCTGCCGGATAGGTGTCTGCGATCACCATGACCCAGCCCGTCACGGTGCCGGAAGGATCGTCGATCACGAGGTTCTGCTGGTAGCCCTTCACCGATTTCGCGGCGCTGTCGTCAACGGAATTGACTTTCGATCCATTGCGCGTTGGCGGCATGATGGGCCGGGCATAGACCATGCCGTCGACCTTGGCGTCGATGCCGTAGAGGGCGGTGCCATTGGTCTTTTCCATAATGTCGCGCGCCATGACGGGCTTGCCGATCAGGCGGCGTTCCGCGGCAGGCTTGACCGGGAGCGCAGCGAGTTCCTCTGGCGTGAAGGTCTTGTTGACGCCCTTTTTGACGATGTCGGCATAGCTGATCTTCTGGCTGCCGGAGATGACTTCGCCATTGCGGGCCGTGCAGGTTGCGGCGTCGACGCCGAGGGCGGCGGCGCCCGCTTCGATCAATGCGGTCCGGCCAGCTGCGCCGGCCTGGGAATAGATCGGGAAGGTCTGCCAGACAGACCAGCTGCCGCCGGTGACCATGAGGCCCCATTTGGCGTCTGAATCGACCTGCTTGATGCGGACATTGTCCCACGCGATTTCAAGCTCGTCAGCGAGGATCCGCGCGAGCGCCGTGCCGACATGCTGGCCCATCTCGGCGCGGATGATGTTGATCGTCGCGACGCCGTCGGCGCCGATGGCATACCAGAGCGTGGGGGCGTAAGGCTCGGCGTCTATTGTGGTGGCGTCACCCGGTGCATCCTTGGCGCCGCAGGCGGTCAGGAAGCTGAAGGCGAGACCGCCGCCGGCCGTGGTGATGAGAAAGCCGCGCCGCGAGAGAGCGGTCGGGGCGGAATCGGTGGGGCGTGTGAAGCGTGACATGAGTCTCAGCCTCCCTTCATGGCGTCGGCGGCCTGGCGCATGGCGGCCCGGATGCGGGTATAGGTCATGCAGCGGCACAGGTTCCCGGTCATGATCGAGTCGATATCCTCGTCCGACACATTGGGGTCCTCGGCGAGCGCTGCGGCGGCCTGCATGATCTGGCCCGACTGGCAGTAGCCGCATTGCGGCACCTGGAGGTCCTGCCAGGCCACCTGGACGGGATGCGAGCTGTTCGGATCAAGGCCTTCGATCGTGGTGATCTCCGCGCCGTCGACAGTGCTCACCGGTGTGATGCAGGACCGGACGGCCACGCCACCGATATGGACTGTGCAGGCACCGCACTGGCCGACACCGCAACCGAACTTGGTGCCGGTGAGATTGGCCTCGTCCCGGATCACCCAGAGCAGGGGCGTATCGGGATCGGTGTCGATCGTGAAGGGTTTTCCGTTGAGCTTGAAGCTGGTCATGTCGTCTCCATCATTTCCGCCGGGCATCGCGACTGTGTCTGCCGGTTCCACAACATTTTCGTCGGGCGGGCCATCGGCATCCCGGAGCACCTGCCGTTGCGTTAGCCCCAACATATTCGCCCATTTCGGCCACGTGTCCAGCGCGGGTCGGTCGGATGCGCTTCACGTTGTTGCTGGAGGGGTGAGGACTGGTTGCCAAATCCCTAACTGCCTCGCCATACTTGCGACATGAAATCGTGTGCATACACTGGCACCCGTAACAGGAAAGACTTGTCCATGCGTCCAGTGTCCGCCGTGATCGTATCCCTTGCTGCGCTTGCAGTATCCGCCTCTGCGGCCTTTGCCCAGGAGGGCGGCAATACAGATGATATGGACCTGGCGCTGGCGGCCGGCTGGAAAGCCGCCTTCACCTGTTCCGACCTGTTCACGGCCGGCCAGTCGATGGCCGAGATTGACCAGAATGATCTCAGCGGCATCTATCCGGACTACCAGCGCGCGTTCGACACGCTGCCAAAGGCGCAGGTCAATACGGCGATGAAGACGGTGTCGGTGACCTATTCGGGGATGATGCCGCCGCGCATCGCCGCCTGGCGCCCCGGATTCGGCTGTACGCAGCTGCCGATCGGCGCCGATTCCAGCATGATTTCCTTCCTGCCGCATTTCGCCAGCTGGCCTGCCGCACCGGCGCAGGACCGGGGCAGCGCCATCGGCGCGAACGTCAAGATCCAGCTGCGCACCGAAGAAGCCGAGCGCCTTGAAGCGCCGGTCTCGTTCGCCTTTGACGAGCGCACCTATGGCAATGGTACGCGCACCAGCGCGGTGCTGGTCGTGCGCGACGGACAGGTCGTGGCCGAGCGCTATGCGCTGGGCGTGGACCATGAAACGCCGCAGCGGACATGGTCTGCCGGCAAGTCGATTGCCGCCACCGTGCTGGGTGCGGCCCGGCGCAACGGCCTGATCGATATCGATTATCCGGCGGTGATTGCTGACTGGAACAATGGCGCCGATCCGCGCCGGACGATCACGATCCGCAACCTGATGCACATGGCGAGCGGGCTCGACAGCGGCGAGAGCGGTTCGCGCACCGACCGGATCTATTTCGGCGGTGGGCGCGTGGTGGACCAGGCAGGCAGCAAGGTGCTGGAGGCCATGCCGGGCACGCGGTTCAAATATTCCAACAATGACACGCTGATCGCGATGCGGTCCCTGCGCGAGTCGATGAACGATGACAATGCGTTCCATCGCTTCCCGTACGAGGGTCTGCTGAACAAGATCGGTGCAGCGCACACGACCATGGAAATCGACTGGAACGGCGATTTCATCGCCTCGAGCCAGGTCTGGTCAACGGCGCGCGACCTGGCCCGGGTCGGCCAGCTCTACCTGCAGGACGGCCTGTGGGGCAATGAGCGCCTGCTGCCGGAAGGCTGGGCGGAATTCGTGCGGACACCAGCCCCGGCGCAACCGGAGAGCGGACCTGGCTATGGCGCGCAATTCTGGCTGATGAACGATGCGGCGGGGGTTCCCGAGGGCACGTTCTATATGGCGGGCAACCGGGGCCAGTATGTCGTCATCGCGCCAAGCATGAATGCTGTGATCGTGCGGCGCGGCTATGATGCGAATGGCGGGGCCAAGTTCGAGATCAATGATTTTACCCGTGACGTGCTGATGGCGCTGCAGGCGGCGGATGACGAGCGTGCGGCGCTCAGGGCCCAGGCCGAGCGTGACGCCGAGCTGGAGAACATGTCGCCGAAAGAGCGCGCGAAATTCCTCGCCGGGCAATAGTCCGGCGCGGGGCCTATTTCGCGCCCATGCCGGACTCTGGCACGGCTTTAAGGTTGGTGATCGTCTGAATTTCGGACTCGCTGAAATCCTTCATCATGGCCGAACCGCTGATATCGACATTGACGCGGGCGACATGCGTGCGCCCGTCGGGGGCGCGGTTGCAGGCGACTTTCATTTCGAACTGTTTGATCCTGGCAATCGGCAACGGCCTGAAGGCCTTTTCGGCGACCATCTCGACCGACAGGATGGCCGGAGCGTCCTTGGCGACGACGACCTTGCCTTTGAGGTATTTGAGTATGTCGTCCATGTCGCCGGGTTCAGCGCCGATCTTGGGCGCATAGGTATAGGTTGCGGTCGTGGCGGTTTCGGACTCGAGCGCGGCATCGTCCGGAATGTTGTTGCCGAGGCTGCTGCACCAGATATCGCTGTCGGTATCGGCCTCCATCTTTCTGACCTGCTTCCTGAAATCGTCGCTCCAGTCTTTCCGTGGCGGCGAGATCACGGTGAGGCGTTCACCTTCCGGCCGAGTCGGGTCGACCCGCATCATCGCGTCGGTGCCATCATTCTGAAGGATCAGGTCGAATATGTAGAGCGGCCCGTCCGGACTGGCGGCGAGCGCCTCCTGGAGCGGGGTTCCGGCGAGCGCCTGCAGTGGCAGGAGAGCGGACAGGGCGAGGGGGAGGAGCGAGCGGTGCATGATCAGACCCTTGTGGCGGCGCTTGAACTGGCCAGACAACAAGGTTCACCTGAACCGCGCCTGAAAATAAAGAGGCAAGTGTCACGTCTTGCGATAGTTTAATTCCCGACATGCCCGATAGCGCCGCCCCCGTGTTTACCTTGCCCGAGCCCTTTGCGGGCTGGTTTGGCGCGCGTGGCTGGCGGCCGAGACCGCACCAGATGGCGCTGGCGCAAGCGGCGCTGGCAGGCGAAAGCGCCTTGCTGATCGCGCCGACGGGCGGGGGCAAGACGCTGGCTGGCTTCCTGGCGAGCCTGATCGAGTTGAAGGACCAGGGCCGCCGGTCGAATACGGGCATTCCCGCCCTGCACACGCTGTACATATCGCCATTGAAGGCGCTGGCGGTGGATGTGCAGCGCAACCTGATGGCGCCGGTCGGCGATATGGGACTGGATATAAGGATCGAGACGCGCACGGGCGACACGCCGAGCCATGTGCGCCAGAGGCAGCGGCGTACGCCGCCAGACGTGCTGCTGACGACGCCGGAACAGCTGGCCCTGTTCATTGCATCGGACCATGCGAAGGATTTCTTTGCCGACCTGAAATGCGTGATCGTGGATGAGGTGCATGCGATGGCGGCCTCGAAGCGCGGCGACCTGCTGTCGCTGGGGCTCGCGACTCTTGGCAACTGGGCCCCGGCCTGCCGGTTCATCGGCCTGTCGGCGACGGTGAAGGAGCCGGAGGCCCTGGCGCGGTGGCTGGCGCCGGAGGCGCGGATCATAAGGGCGGAGGGCGGTGTCTCGGCGGAGGTGGATATCCTTGTCTCGCGCGAGCGGATTCCGTGGTCGGGCCATTCCGGGCGGTTTGCCGTGCCGGAAGTGTATGAGGCGATCAAGGGCGCCAAGATGGCGCTGGTCTTCGTCAACACGCGCAGCCAGGCCGAAGTGATGTTCCAGGAGCTGTGGCGGGTGAATGACGATAACCTGCCGATCGCGCTGCACCATGGCTCGCTGGCGAAGGACCAGCGCGTTCGGGTCGAGGCGGCGATGGCGGCGGGTCAGCTGAAGGCGGTGGTGTGCACTTCGACGCTCGACCTCGGCATCGACTGGGGCGAGGTGGACCTCGTGATCCAGATGGGGGCGCCGAAGGGCGCGGCGCGGCTGATCCAGCGGATTGGCCGGGCGAACCACAGGATGGACGAGGCGAGCCGGGCCGTGCTGGTGCCGACGAACCGGTTCGAAGTGCTCGAATGCCGCGCGGCGGAGGCGGCGGTCGAGGCCGGGGAGATTGACGGAGATGGATTGCGGCAGGGATCGCTCGACGTGCTGGCGCAGCATGTGATGGGCCGGGCCTGCGGTGACGGGTTCGAGCTTGCGCCGCTGTATGAGGAGATCATCCGGGCGGCGCCCTATGCGGATCTCGACTGGGAGACGTTCGAGCGGATTGTCGATTTCGTGGCGAGCGGCGGTTATGCGCTGAAGACCTATGACCGGTTCCATCGGATCGTGCGGCGGCCGGACGGGCGCTGGGTGGCGCGCACGGCACAGGACGCGCAGCAGCACCGGATGAATGTCGGCGCGATTGTCGAGGCGGTGCAATTGTCGGTACGGCTGGCGAGTTTCGTGGGGAAGGGGGCTGGCGCACCCGGCGAAAAGCGGGCGGTGCGGGCGGGCCGCAAGCTGGGCGAGATCGAAGAGTATTTCATCTCGACCCTGGTGCCGGGGGATACGTTTCTGTTCGGCGGCGAAGTGCTGCGCCTGATTGGCGTCGAGGGCCTTGATGTGCTGACGGTTCGGGCGGTGGGCGAGAAGCCGGCGATACCGTCCTATAACGGCGGGAAATTCCCGCTGACGACTTTCCTCGCCGAACGGGTGCGCCAGATGATCCACGATCCGGCCCAGTGGGACGCGTTGCCGGGGCCGGTGCGGGAATGGTTCGCCGTGCAGGCGCGCCGCTCAAGCATTCCGCCACCGGATCATTTTCTGGTCGAGACCTTCCCGCGCGGGGAGCGGCACTACATGGTCTGCTATCCGTTCGAGGGGCGGCTCGCGCACCAGACGCTGGGCATGCTGCTGACACGGCGGCTGGAGCGGATGGGAGCCAAGCCGCTGGGTTTCGTGGCGAGTGAATATGCGATGGCGGTCTGGGCGATGGAGGACATGGCCGGGCTCGACATGGGTGACCTGTTCCATCCCGACATGATGGGCGACGATCTTGAGGCGTGGCTGGACGAGAGCGCGCTGATGAATCGGACCTTTGCCCATTGCGCGCAGGTGTCGGGCCTGATCGCACGCAACCTGCCCGGCAAGGAGAAGAATTCGCGGCAGGTGAGCTTTTCCAGCGACCTGATCTATGACGTGCTGCGCAGCCATGAGCCGGATCATATCTTGCTGCAGGCGGCGCGGCAGGACGCGGCGACGGGCCTGCTGGATGTGCGGCGGCTGTCGGACATGCTGGTGCGCATTCGCGGCAAGATCGACCACAACGCGCTGGACCGTATCAGCCCGTTCGCGGTGCCGGTGATGCTGGAAATGGGCCGCGAGCCAGTGTTCGGCGCCTCGGTGCAGGATGCGGTGCTGGGCGAAGCGGAAGACGTGCTGGTGCGCGACGCGATGCGGGAGTGAGAGTCAGGCCCGTGGGGCGGGGGCTTCTGCCCTGTTGGCCGCGAGGCGCCCGAGCAGGCGGCCAACCAACCGCTTCCAGAAAGGCAGGCGGCGCTCGGAGACTTCCGCGAGCAGGAAGCAGGCGGCCAGCGCCACGGCGGCCAGCGTGATCTGATGCGCCGGGTTGGCGCTGTCAAAAGCAGGCAGGCCATGCAGGAAGTTGAGCACCGGATAGTGGAACAGGTAGATGGAGAATGTCGCGCCGGCGAGCCAGCGGATGGCGGTGCCTGCGCGGGCGCTGATCCAGCTGGCCTCGCGAGCGAGTCGGTGAACGCCGATGAAATGGGCGGCCATCAACAGGGCGATCAGGAAATTCCAGATGAACTCGTCGGAAAAGCCGAGCACGTAGTCGGGCAGGGCGAGCCCATGAAGCACGGCATCGGTCAGCGCGGTGAGGTGCTGCGGCACATGCAGCGCGAGGCCGCCGGCATAGAGCGCCCATGGCGCAAGGGCGAGACCCCTGGCGGCTGCCTTTGGCAAAGTGGCCATGTGGTCCCGGCGGAGCGCCCGCTCGAGCCCGACGCCGAGCAGCCAGCAGGGCGCGAGCAGCAGGATGGGTGGTCCGACGACCAAGGCGATCAGCGCCAGCAGGATCAGGCGCATGGGGCCACGACAGAAAACGGCTATTCCGAAGCCGACATAATACCAGGCCTCGTAGGCGACCGACCAGAACGGGCCGTTGGAACCGACATTGATATTGCTGGACCAGACCTGCGTCGAGAAGGTCAGCGCACCGATGAGCTGGCCGATCCTGTTTTCGCCATTATACCACGCGGCCTCGTAGATTTGCGGCTGTAGCGATGAGCCGAACGTATCCAGCGCGAAGGTGAGGAGAAGGGCCGGGATGACGACGGAATAGAGCCGGGCGATCCGCGCCTCGGCATAGGAAGCCGCGCCGCGATCGCGCGCGAAGGTCGTGTAGGCAATCACATAGCCGGACAGGACAAAGAAGACGACGACGGCGTCGCTGCCGAGATTGATGTCCCGGATCCATTGCAGGTTGCCGTTCGTGAAGCGGGCATAGGCCAGGTGCGAGACAAAGACGGCGAGCGCGGCGAGAAAGCGAAGCGCATCGAGATAGAGGGAAAAGCCGCGATTCATCGGGTGGTGCTCACGGCATCAGTCAGGGAGACTGCAGATTCGACCATCGCCCCAGGGCCCCATCACGGTTTGTTTCTGTCTGTCGGCCTGTCAACATTAGGAAAACAAGCTTAAAACCGTGTAAAGACAGGTGATTATGCGTGACATTTGAATTCCGTTTCAGGGCGGGTGACAGCCCGCGTTGACGGCTGCGCGATTGCGGGTCACCTATCAGGGATGACTGCCGTCGCTGCCCGCCCCTCTGAAACCCTGCTGCACCTTGGCGGCGAGATGCTGTTGCCGCTGCCGGAGGGCGCGCTGTGGTGGGCGGCCGAGCGTGTGCTTGTCGTCTCCGACCTGCACCTTGAAAAGGGCAGCGCCTATTCGGCGCGGGGGCAAATGCTGCCGCCTTATGATACCGGCGCGACGCTGGACCTGGTCGAGCGGCTGTGTGCGGCGCTGACGCCGAAGACGGTGATCTCGCTGGGCGACAGTTTCCATGACCGGGCCGCCGAGCTGCGCCTGCCGGAGGCCTATGCGGCGCGGATCAAGGCGCTGACCGGGGCGCATGACTGGGTCTGGGTGGAGGGCAACCATGATCCCGATCCACCGGCCTATCTGGGCGGGCGCGCGGCGAAAGTTCTGCGGATCGGCAGCCTTGTGTTCCGGCACGAGCCGACGGGCGAGGCGGGCGAGATTGCCGGGCACCTGCATCCGGCAGCGAAGGTGACGGGGCGCGGGCGCATGGTACGGCGGCGCTGTTTTGCCAGCGACGGGGCGCGGCTGGTGATGCCGGCCATGGGCGCCTTTACCGGCGGGCTGAACGTGCTGGACGCAGCCTTTGCGCCGCTGTTCCCGGAAGGCCTGATGGCGTTCGCACTGGGCGGTGAGCGGGTGTTTGCCGTGTCGGCGAAAAGCCTCGTGCCGGATGTCGCGAATGGCGCGCGCTGGCGGCTCTAGCCCGCCCAGGCGACGCCGAGAAGGATGCGCCCGGTGATCATGGCGATGAAGACCAGCAGGATGGCGATCCAGATGCCGAGCACGCCAGCCGTGATGCGCCAGCGTTTGGGCGGCAGGCCCTGTAGCAGGAAGGCTGCGATACCCGCGATATTGATGCAGACAAGGTTGGTTGCGAACAGGAACAGGCCGCGCAGGGCGAGACCAATATCGCCCTGCCCGAAATAGAGCCCGGCGGCTGACAGCGGCGGCACGAGGGCCACGGCGATCATGACACCGACCAGTGACGCCGAGGCGCCCTTGTTGAGGGCCATCACGCCGGCGGCGCCCGAGGCGAGGGCAAGGGCGATGTCGCCGAGATGCACGATTGTGCGGTTGTAGAGTTCCGGCGTGCGCGGATCGAAGTCGATCACCAGGCTGAGCAGGGCCGTGAAGACGAGCACGCTGACGGCACCGACAAAGAGCGTGCGCCCGGCACGCCAGGCGAGGGCGGCGTTACC
>NZ_JBBKXE010000176.1:0-26472 GCF_037969335.1 Hyphomonas sp.
CTTATGGATGGGGGTGCGCAGGGGGTGGCAGGTCCCATCTCGGGTTATGATCGCGAGCCGTTCCTCGACGACGGGAAGGCCGTCTGGCGCGCCGCGCCGGAAAAGAGTGGCGACATGGAAATCCTGCGGTCCGCGTCCGATCCGTTCTCAGAGGATGGCGGCCTGCGCCTGATGAGCGGTCCATTGGGCCGGGGCGTCAGCAAGGTCTCGGCGGTGAAGCCGGCCAATCGCGTTCTGGAGGCGCCAGCGATCGTGTTCGAAACACAGGGCGCGTTGAAAGCGGCGTTTGAGGCCGGAAAACTGGATCGGGATTTTGTCGCCGTGGTCCGGTTCCAGGGGCCGGCAGCCAATGGCATGCCCGAACTGCACGGACTGACGCCTGTGCTCGGCATCCTGCAGGACCGTGGGTTCAAAATCGCACTCGTCACGGATGGCCGCATGTCCGGTGCGAGCGGCAAGATTCCCTCTGCTATCCATATGAGCCCCGAAGCGGCGCGCGGCGGACCCTTGGCGCGGGTCCGGGACGGAGACCTGATCGTTTTCGACTCCGAGAAAGGGACACTCGATATCAAGGTGGACAGCGAGACCTTTGCCTCGCGTGAGCCGGCCCCGTTCCGGCCGAATGAATCGTCGGTCGGTCTTGGCCGGGAAATGTTCTCCTACTTCCGGCAGATGGCCGGAACAGCGGATTCGGGCGCCAGCCAGTTTTCGTTCTTTGGCGAGGGTTCCTGAATGATGATGGATGAGTTGCTGGTTGGCGACGTTGGCGGAACCAATGTCCGCTTTGCGATGGCGCGGCGGACGGCGGGCCGGTTTGTCATCGATCATTTCGAGAAACTGGAAGGCGACGATTTCGGATCTTTCGAGGAGGCGCTGGCGTCATACCTCGAGACAACCGGCCTGAAACCGGACCATGCCTGTTTTGCACTTGCCGGTCCTGTGCGCGCAGGCGAAGTCTTGCTGACCAATCGCCGCTGGCACGTGTCTGCCCGCCATGTATCCGATCGGTTCGGCATCGGGGCCGTCAATCTTGTGAATGATTTCGCCGCCATGGCGCGCGCCGTGCCCGAAATTGACCCAGCCACGTTCGAGACCATTGTCGACGGCACACCTCGCGAGGGTGCTCCCGTCCTCGTCGCCGGGCCGGGAACAGGTTTCGGCGTTGCAACCCTACTCGGAAGCGATGCGTCAACCTGGCATGTCCTGAGCGGCGAGGGCGGACATGTGGCGTTCTCGCCACGTGACGAAACCGAGCTGGAGCTCGCACGGATCCTGCTGGCACGGCATGGCTATGTTTCGAATGAGCTTGTCGCGTCCGGAAGCGGACTCAATGCCGTGCATGAGGCGTTCTGCGAGATTCACGGACGAACGTACCAGGAGATTGGCCCGCAAGAGATGCGCCAGCTGGCCGACGCGGGTGATGAAATGTTCCTTTCGCTCATCCAGTTGCGGGCAAATACGGTGATGAGCGCCGTGGGCGATCTCGTGCTGGCAAACGGGGCGCTTGGCGGTGTGGTTCTTGCCGGCGGCGTTACCGATCGCATTACTGACTTCCTGAAAACCCCCGAAGCATGCGAAAGGTTTGTCGAACGCGGGCCGCTCTGCCAATATCTGCGCAATTGTCCGGTGAGCCTGATGCGCGATCCGGAAGCGCCATTGATCGGGGCTGCGGCCTTCCACGAGCAGGAGATAAAGTAATGACGTTCCCCCTGAGATCACTCGTCGAAGCCGCAAACAAGGCGCCGATTGTGCCCGTTCTGGTCGTTGACCGCATTGAGATCGCGGCCTCCCTTGCACGGGCGCTTGTTGATGGCGGCCTGACGATTGCCGAAGTCACGCTGCGAACACCTTCGGGGCTGGCGGTTATCGAAGAGATGAAATCCGCCGAACCCGGCCTGAAGGTCGGTGCGGGCACCGTGTTGACCGAGACCGATGCCGAGAACGCATTGGCGGCCGGCGCAGACTTCCTCGTGGCGCCGGGCATGTCGCCAAAATTGCTTGCCGGACTGGGCGGCCACCGCCGCCTGATGATTCCCGGCGTCGCGACAGCCAGCGAAGCCATGGCCCGGCACGAAGACGGGTTTGACCTGTTGAAGCTGTTTCCGGCATCGATTGCGGGCGGGGTCAGCGCGCTCAAGGCGCTGGGCGCTCCACTGCCGCACCTGCGCTTCATGCCGACAGGCGGTATTACCGAGGCGGATGTCGGTAAGTACCTGGCCCTTCCCAATGTTTTCGCGGCCGGGGGCTCGTGGATTGCGACGGGCGCCGACATTGCTGCCGAAGACTGGAAGGGAATCAGCGCCAAGGCGCGCAAGGCGCTGGCCGCGATCTGAGCCGGGACCGCCGTTTTCAGCGAAATTAGGCGCGCCTTCAGGCGTGCCTGTTCGGCGGCGCGCGCGATAATTGAATTCAACCGTGGTACAGCACCCGTGCGTGACGGACCGCCGCAGCTATTGTTACGTGAATTAAGGTAATGAAGGCGGTAGAGTCGGGCTCCGAGATATAATGTGCCCGTCTGTTGCGTGACGGACAAAACCGTCCTAATCCGGCGCCAGACTAGGTCAGGAGACACTGAACATGACCGAGATAGAACGGCTTGCGCTGGATTATTTTCCGGTGATCATAGTCCTGGTGATTGGTGCGGCGATTTCGGGCCTGTTCATTGCAGGTTCCGCGCTGCTGGCGCCGTCAAACCCTGATCCCGAAAAGAACTCGGCTTACGAGTGCGGTTTCAACGCGTTCGACGACGCGCGGATGAAATTCGACGTGCGATTCTATCTCGTCGCGATCCTGTTCATCATCTTCGATCTTGAAGTGGCGTTCCTGTTCCCCTGGGCCATCACGCTGGGCACGATCGGCCTGGTCGGGTTCTGGTCGATGGTCGTCTTCCTGGGCGTGCTGACCATCGGGTTCGTCTATGAATGGCGCCGCGGTGCGCTGGAGTGGGAATGATGGCAGACGACGGTTTCAAAAAATACGCGCTGGGCGGTGCCCGGGCAGGGGTTGAAGGGGGCTTTGTGCCTCGCGACGACGACCCGTTCTACAACGGCCTGTCAGACGCACTGGCCGACAAAGGCTATTTCACGGCTGGCGCCGACGACCTGATCGCCTGGGCGCGCACCGGTTCGCTGATGTGGATGACGTTCGGCCTGGCCTGTTGCGCGGTCGAGATGATGCATGCGGGCAACCCGCGCTATGACCTCGAGCGTTTCGGCATGGCGCCGCGCGGTTCGCCGCGCCAGTCGGACGTGATGATCGTTGCGGGCACGCTGACCAACAAGATGGCGCCGGCCTTGCGCAAGGTCTACGACCAGAT
Organism: Hyphomonas sp.; assembly: GCF_037969335.1. Taxonomy (GTDB): domain Bacteria; phylum Pseudomonadota; class Alphaproteobacteria; order Caulobacterales; family Hyphomonadaceae; genus Hyphomonas. Next base: position 3,317 of record NZ_JBBKXE010000176.1, read on the forward strand.
GCCGGAACCCCGCTATGTGATCTCCATGGGTAGCTGCGCCAATGGCGGCGGCTATTACCACTATAGCTATTCAGTTGTGCGGGGATGTGACCGGATCGTGCCGGTCGATATTTACATTCCCGGGTGCCCGCCGACAGCTGAAGCGCTGGTCTATGGCTTCCTGCAGCTGCAGAAGAAAATCCGCCGCGAAGGCTCGATCGAGCGCTAGGGGAACCAAGATGAATATCGAAGCGCTGGAAGACCTCGCAGCCCATATCGAGGCGACTCAGAACGATGCCGTACGCGCGTCGCAGATCGTTGTCGGCGAGCTGACCCTGCTGGCTGAGCGCGACCATATCGTGCACCTGCTGCGCTTCCTGCGCGACGACCAGCAATGCAATTTCGAAACGCTGATCGACATTTGCGGGGTCGACTATCCGGAACGGTCCGACCGGTTCGAAGTCGTCTACCACCTCCTGTCGATGCGCATGAACCACCGCATCCGGGTGCGTATCCGCACCGATGAGGAGACGCCGGTGCCGAGCGCCACGGTGCTGTGGCCTGCGGCCAACTGGTTCGAGCGCGAGACGTTCGACATGTACGGGATCCAGTTTTCCGACCATCCGGACCTGCGCCGCATTCTCACGGATTACGGGTTTGAGGGCTATCCGCTGCGCAAGGATTTCCCGCTGACGGGCCATTACGAGGTTCGCTACGATGATCTCGAAAAACGCGTGATCTACGAGCCGGTCCAGCTGACGCAGGAATACCGGAACTTCGATTTCCTCTCGCCATGGGAAGGCATGACAGCCGAGATTCCGGGCGACGAGAAAGCCGTCTCCGAGGAGGCACCTGAATAATGGCCGACACGATCCACACTTCTGTCGATGAGGAACGCAAGTTCACGCTGAATTTCGGGCCGCAGCACCCGGCTGCACACGGCGTGCTGCGTATGATCATGGATCTTGATGGCGAAGTCGTCACCCGGATCGACAGCCATATCGGCCTGCTGCATCGCGGCACCGAAAAACTGCTTGAATACAAGACCTTCCTGCAGGGCCTGCCGTATTTTGACCGACTCGATTATTGCTCGCCCATGAACCAGGAGCATGCCTGGTGCCTGTCCATCGAGAAGCTGATGGGTATCAAGGTGCCGCGCCGCGCGAGCCTGATCCGCGTCATGTTTTCCGAGATTGGCCGGATCATGTCGCACATCCTCAACGTGACGACGCAGGCGATGGATGTCGGCGCGCTGACGCCCATCACATGGGGTTTTGAAGAGCGTGAAAAGCTGTGCGTGTTCTATGAACGTGCCTCAGGCAGCCGCATGCACGCGGCGTATTTCCGTCCGGGCGGCGTGCACCAGGACCTGCCGCAATCCCTGATCGACGATATTGCCGAATGGTGCCTTCACTTCCCGGTGGCGATGAACCGGCTGGAATCGCTGATTACCGAGAACCGTATCTTCAAGCAGCGCAATGCCGATATCGGCGTTGTGGACGTGAAAACGATCATGGACTGGGGTTTTACCGGCGTGATGGTGCGTGGCTCGGGCCTCGTTTGGGACCTGCGCCGCTCGCAACCCTATGAGTGCTATGACGAACTCGACTTCAAAATCCCGGTTGGCAAGAATGGCGACAATTATGACCGCTATGTCTGCCGCATGGAGGAGATGAAGGAATCCACCAAGATCATCCAGCAATGTATCGAACTGTTGGCGAAGGAAGGCCCGGGGCCCGTCCTGCCGAAGCATTCGAAACTGGCGCCGCCGCGGCGTGCCGAGATGAAGAATTCGATGGAAGCGCTGATCCACCATTTCAAGCTCTATACGGAGGGCTTTCACGTGCCGGAGGGCGAATGCTACGCGCCGATTGAAGCGCCGAAGGGGGAGTTCGGCGTCTACCTCGTGTCCGATGGCACCAACAAGCCCTATCGCGCCAAGATCCGCGCGCCGGGCTTCCCGCACCTGCAGGCCATGGACCATCTGTCGAAGGGCCACATGCTGGCCGACGTCTCGGCCATTCTCGGCTCGCTCGATATCGTGTTCGGGGAGGTCGACCGATGAGCGCGTCGACCGACCTCGTCCAGCGCCAGCTTGATGCCTATAATGCGCAGGACATCGAGGCCTTCATGGCCTTCTATACCGAGGATGCCGAACTGGCGGGCCTCAATGGCGCCGTGAACCAGGCGGGCCACGGAGCCATTCGCGCGCGCCACCTGGACCTGTTTGCCGAGTTTCCGGAAAACCGCGCAGATGTCGTCAACCAGATCGACCTTGGTTCCATTGTGATGGTTCACGAGCGTGTCGAGCGCGCACCGGGCGGTGACAATTTCGAAGTCGCTGCCATCTATACGCTCCGCGATGGCAAGATCGCCCGCGTCGATTTTGCGCGGGGAAGCTGATTGATGGCTGTCTTCCCGGAACATCGTCTGTCGATCATGACATTGGGCGTGCAGGACCGCGCGGCCCTGACGGCGTTCTATGAGGACGTTGTCGGGTTCAGGAATGTCGGGCCCGAGGGGATGACCCTGTTCGACATGGGCGGGTTCCTGCTGGGCCTCTGGGAAGAGGACAAGCTCGCCAAGGATGCCGGCCTGCCGCACAATCGCGCCGGCGATTTCAAGGGCGTCGCGCTGGCCTACAATGCGCGGTCGATTGAAGAAGTCGATGATATGTTTGCCCGGCTCAAGGCCGCTGGCGTTACAATTACGACGGCGCCGCACAAGGCCTTCTGGGGCGGCTATTCCGGATATTTCGCGGATCCCGAGGGCAATGCCTGGGAAATCGCATTCAACCCGTTTTGGACACTGGATGAGGCAGGCCGCGTTGTGCTGCCCTCCGCGGAGGACGTTTAGATGGCATTGCGCCGGTTTGATATCGAGGCAGGCGGCGACACGTTCGCCTTCAAGCCCGAGACAGAGGACAAGATTGCGTTCTGGCGGGCCAAGTATCCGGCGGACCGGCAGCGCTCGGCCGTGATTCCGATGCTGTGGCTGGCCCAGAAGGACAATAATGGCTGGTTGTCCGAACCGGCCATGCGGGAAGTCGCCGACCGCCTGGAGATGCCGTATATCCGCGTCTACGAAGTCGCGACCTTCTACACGATGTTCCGGCTGCAGCCGGTGGGCAAGTTCCACATCCAGCTGTGCGGAACGACACCCTGCATGCTGCGCGGCGCGGAGTCGCTGAAGGAAGTCTGCAAGAAGGAAATCGGCCCGGCCATGTTTGTCACCGACGACAAGCGCCTGTCATGGGAAGAGGTCGAGTGCCTTGGCGCCTGCGTGAACGCGCCGATGGCGCAGATCAATGACGACTATTTCGAAGACCTGTCGGCGGACAGTTTCACCGAGATCATCTCCAAGCTGAAAAACGGCGCCGAAGCGCAGCCCGGCCCGCAGATTGACCGGGTGAATTCTGGTCCGGAAGGCGGCACGACCGTGCTGACCGAGCCGCACCTGTTCGACGGGACGCGGAACAAGATTTCGACACTGCCGAACCTGCCGGTTCCAGCCGAGGATTCCAATACCGAGGCCAAGGGCATGCCGAAGGAATCGGCGCCAACCAATACGAAGCGCGAAACGCCTGAAGCCACGCCGGGAGCCAAGACGACCCTGCTGCCGAAGCGAGACGGGCCGCCCACCAAAAAGAGTGATGAGGACTAGGACATGTTGCAGGACAAGGACCGCATCTTCACCAATCTCTACGGGCTCCACTCGCCGGGCCTGGAAGCCGCGCAAAAGCGTGGCGCCTGGCACCTGACGCGCGAGATGCTGGCGCTCGGGCCTGACTGGATCTGCGACCAGATCAAGGCCAGCGGCCTGCGTGGCCGTGGCGGCGCCGGTTTCCCGACGGGCCTGAAATGGACCTTCATGCCGAAAGAGGTGCGCGAGCGTCCTCACTATCTCGTCGTCAACGCGGACGAGTCCGAACCCGGCACCTGCAAGGACCGCGAGATCATGCGTCACGATCCGCACCTGCTGATCGAGGGCTGCATGGTGGCGAGCCGCGCGATGCTGGCGCACAAGTGTTATGTCTACCTGCGCGGCGAGTACATTGCCGAGCGCCACGCGATGGAAGCGGCGATCAAGGAGGCCTATGAGGCCAAGCTGATCGGCCAGAACAATGTGAACGGATGGGATTTCGACATCTACGTCCATCACGGTGCTGGCGCTTACATCTGCGGTGAAGAGACCGCGCTGCTCGAAAGCCTTGAGGGCAAGAAGGGCCAGCCGCGCATGAAGCCGCCATTCCCGGCAAATGCCGGCCTCTATGGCTGCCCGACGACCGTGAACAATGTCGAGTCGATTGCGGTGGCGCCAACAATCCTGCGCCGCGGCGCAGAATGGTTTGCCGGTTTCGGCCGCCCGAACAATTCCGGTACCAAGCTGTTCTGCATTTCCGGCCACGTGAACAAGCCGTGCAATGTGGAAGAAGAGATGTCGATCTCGTTCCGCGACCTGATCGATACCCATTGCGGCGGCATTCGCGGCGGCTGGGACAATCTGAAGGCGGTGATCCCGGGCGGGTCGTCCGTTCCGATGGTGCCGGCTGACCAGATCATGGACGCCTATATGGATTTCGACACGCTGCGCGACCTGAAATCGGGCCTCGGCACGGCGGCTGTCATCGTGATGGACAAGGACACCGACCTGATCAAGGCGATCGCGCGCCTCTCCTACTTCTACAAGCACGAATCCTGCGGTCAGTGCACGCCCTGCCGGGAAGGCACCGGCTGGATGTGGCGCGTGATGGAGCGGATGGTGAAGGGTGAGGCCGAGCACGACGAGATTGACATATTGCTCGACGTGACCACGCAGGTCGAAGGCCACACGATCTGTGCACTTGGCGACGCGGCGGCCTGGCCGATCCAGGGCCTGATCCGCCATTTCCGGCCAGAAATCGAAGCCCGTATCAACGAATACCGTCTGCCCCGCGCCATGGTGCAGGGCGCTGTGATCGCGGCGGAGTAGGGAAGACATGACCGACACGTTCAAGCTCAATATCGATGGCCAGGACATCGAGGTGCCGAAGCACTACACGCTGATGCAGGCGTGTGAGGCAGCGGGCGCCGAGATTCCGCGCTTCTGCTACCATGAGCGCCTCTCTGTCGCCGGCAATTGCCGCATGTGCCTCGTCGAATGGGAAGGCGCGCCGAAGCCGATTGCCTCGTGTGCGCAGACTGTTGGCGACATGCGTCCGAACCGGGACGGATCGGCACCGAACGTGCGGACCAAGGGCGACTATGTCCAGAAGGCCCGCAATGGCGTGATGGAATTCCTGCTGATCAACCACCCGCTGGATTGCCCGATCTGCGATCAGGGCGGCGAATGCGACCTGCAGGATCAGGCCGTGGCCTATGGCCGGGGCGGCAGCCGCTATGACGAAAACAAGCGCGCCGTCGAAGACAAGAACATGGGGCCGCTGGTCAAGACGATCATGACGCGCTGCATCCAGTGCACGCGCTGTATCCGGTTTGCTGCTGAAGTCGCAGGCGTTGAGGAAATCGGTATGATTTCGCGCGGCGAGAATGCCGAGATCACCACCTATCTTGAAAAATCGCTGACCTCGGAACTGTCCGGTAACGTCATCGACCTCTGCCCGGTCGGCGCGCTGACCTCCAAGCCTTATGCCTTCAACGCGCGCCCATGGGAGCTGCGCAAGACGTCCTCGATCGATGTCATGGATGCGATGGGCGCGGCGATCCGCGTCGATGCCAAGGGCGACGGCGTGATGCGGATCCTGCCGGAGACCAATGAGGAAGTGAACGAGGAGTGGCTGTCCGACAAATCCCGCTTCGTCTGGGACGGGCTCGCCCGCCAGCGCCTCGACAAACCTTATATGCGCGTGGGCGGCAAACTCGTGCCGACGAACTGGGGCGAGGCGTTTGCCGCCGCTCAGACGGCGCTGTCGGCACCTGCCGACAAGATCGGCGTTGTCGCCGGTGACCTGATCGAAGTGGAGCAGGCCAAGGCCGCGCTCGACCTGTTCCGCGCCCTCGGCGTGCAAAATACGGACTGCCGCCCGGCAGGCGCCGCTTACGGCACCGACGGTGTCCGCGAGCGCTATATCCTCAATCCGACGCTGATGGGCGTGGAAGAGGCCGATGCGCTGCTGCTGATCGGCACCAACCCGCGCGTCGAAGCGGCTGTCTGGAATGCCCGTATCCGCAAGGCGTGGCTGTGGGGCGACCTGAAGGTCGGCGTGATCGGCGAAGCGGCTGACCTGACGTATGACTACGATCATCTTGGTGCTGGCGGCGACGCCTTGGCCAATGTGGCGGGCAGCGACTTCTACAAGATTCTCAAGGATGCCAAGCGACCCATGATCGTTGTTGGTGAAGGCCCGCTGTGCCGGGCTGACGGCCAGGCGATCCTGAGTGCTGCCCTGAAGCTGGCGCAGGATGTCGGCGCTGTCGCGGATGGCTGGGCCGGGTTTGGCGTCCTGCACAATGCAGCCGGCCGTGTTGGCGCGCTCGATGTCGGTTTCGTGCCGGGCGACAATGGCAAGGCAACAGACGCAATTCTCGGCGGCGGCATGGAGACGGTTGTCCTGCTCGGCGCGGACGAGTCGGACCTGTCCGGTGTTGGCGACGCGACGGTGATCTATGTCGGATCGCATGGCGATGCAGGCGCGGCACGCGCGGACATCATCCTGCCGTGCGCAACCTATACCGAGATGGACGCCACCTATGTGAACACGGAAGGGCGCGTCCAGATGACGGCACGCGCTGTCCAACCCAAAGGCGAGGCCCGCGAAGGCTGGGCCATTTTCCGCGCGCTGTCGCAGGTCATGGGCAAGACGCTGCCCTACGATACGGCCGACGCATTGCGGGCAGGCCTGCGCGGTGCTGACGGAGAGAATACGGTCTTTTCCGGACATGGCTTTGCGCCGGGTGCGGGCGGCGTCAGTGCGCTGCAAGCCGACGTCAGCGGTGCTGGCGGTACGATCAAGGCTGACGCTTTTGGCGCGGCGATCGACGATTTCTACCTGACCAATCCCATCGCGCGGGCGTCCAAGACCATGGCGGAGTGCTCAGCGCTCAGCACGGCTCTAGACACTCCGGTGGCAGCGGAGTAGGGCGGCGGCATGAGCAATCTCATCGAGTCTTTCGGCGACTTTACCGGCTTCTGGATGGTGCTTGGCCAAGTCGGCCTGTTCACCCTCGTCCTGTTGTTGTCGATTGCTTTCCTGCTCTTGCTGGACCGTAAGATATGGGCCGCTGTGATGATGCGGAAAGGCCCGAACGTTGTCGGCCCGTTTGGCCTGCTCCAATCGTTCGCAGACTTCGGAAAATTCCTGCTCAAGGAAATCGTCATACCAGCGGGCGCGAACAAGACGGTGTTCATTCTCGCGCCGATCCTGACCTGTACGCTGTCCTTCGTGGCCTGGGCGGCCATTCCGGTGGCGCCGGGGACAGTGTCGGGAACCAGCTGGGTCGTGTCGAACCTGAACGTCGGTGTTCTCTATCTCTTCGCCATCAGTTCGCTGGGTGTCTATGGCATCATCATGGGTGGCTGGGCTTCGAACTCGAAATACCCGTTCCTCGGCGCGCTGCGCTCGGCGGCGCAGATGGTGTCGTATGAAGTTTCAATTGGCTTCATCATCGTCACCGTCATCCTGCTCAGCGGATCGATGAATTTGAGCGTCATTGTCGAGAACCAGGCCGGTGGTTTCTGGAACTGGCACGCCTTCAGCCTGCAATACTTTCCGCTGATCTTCGTGATGTTCCCGATGTTCGTGATGTTCTTCATCTCGGCGCTGGCGGAAACCAACCGCCCACCGTTCGACCTGCCTGAAGCCGAATCCGAACTCGTTGCCGGTTACCAGGTCGAATACGGCTCGACGCCCTATCTCCTGTTCATGCTCGGCGAGTATCTCAACATCGTGCTGATGTGCGCGATGATGACCGTCCTCTTCCTCGGCGGTTGGCATGGTCCGTTTGCCCTCGGCGACGCCGTGCAAGACTGGCCGCCCCTGCTGCTCAGCCTGTCGGGCCTGTTCTGGTTCATGCTGAAGATCCTCTTTTTCTTCTTCATGTTCGCCATGGTGAAAGCCATCGTGCCCCGTTACCGCTATGACCAGCTGATGCGCCTTGGCTGGAAAATCTTCCTGCCGACCTCGCTCGCAGCCGTTCTGATCGTGGCGGGCTATGTCGTTTATACCGGAGTACAATCATGAGCATTGCGCAGACCATTCGCGGCGCGCTGCTGACCGATTTTATCGGGGCCTTCTGGTCGGCGCTGCGGGAAATGTTCCGCCGCAAGGCGACCGTGAACTATCCGTTCGAGAAGAACCCGCTGAGCCCCCGGTTCCGCGGCGAGCACGCACTGCGCCGCTATCCGAGCGGCGAAGAGCGCTGCATTGCCTGCAAGCTGTGCGAAGCCGTTTGCCCCGCGCAGGCGATCACGATCGAGGCCGAACCACGCGAGGACGGCGCCCGCCGGACGACGCGTTATGATATCGACATGGTGAAGTGCATCTATTGCGGCTTCTGTCAGGAGGCCTGCCCGGTCGATGCCATCGTCGAAGGGCCGAACTTCGAATTTGCGACCGAGACGCGTGAAGAACTTTTCTACGACAAGGACCGCCTGCTAGCGAATGGCGACCGGTGGGAACGTCTGATCGCGAAGAACCTGGAGCTGGACGCGCCCTACCGTTAGGGCCGCCTTGCAGTTTGACTGAACCGGAGCACGGAGGCAGGGGCCTCTCATGCTTCACCAATTAGGGGCTTTGAGGGCTTTGGCAGTTTACGCATTCTGGATACTGGCCACGATCGTGGTCCTGTCTGCGGTCATGGTGATCGCGGCACGCAATCCCGTGCACTCGGTTTTGTTCCTGATCCTGGCCTTCTTCACGTCGGCTGGCCTGCTGGTGCTGATCGGGGCCGAGTTCCTCGCCATGCTGCTTGTGGTCGTTTATGTCGGCGCGGTCGCGGTGCTGTTCCTGTTCGTCGTGATGATGCTGGACGTTGATTTCGTCGAGCTGAAACAGGGGTTTTTGAGTTACCTGCCGTTCGGCTTGCTGGTCGGCGCAGTGTTCCTCGCCGAGATCGTGCTTGCCTCGTTCGCGGGCCTTGAGAGCCATGTCAGCACGTTCGATGCGTCGCCCGGCGCGGCAACCAATGCGGAGGCCATCGGGCAAGTGATGTACACGCAATACATGCTGCTGTTCCAGATGGCGGGGATCATTCTCCTGATCGCCATGATCGGCGCCATCGTGCTGACGTTGCGCCATCGCCCCGGAGTCAAACGCCAGAATATCGCCAAGCAGACATCGCGTCGCCGGTCAGACGCCTTCGAATTGAAAGACCCGAGCTCCGGGCAGGGGATCTGATATCATGGACCTTGGACTTTCCCATTATCTTGCCGTCACGGCAGCGCTGTTCACGATCGGTGTCGTTGGCATCTTCGTGAACCGGAAGAACATCATCGTCATCCTGATGGCGATCGAACTGATCCTCCTGTCGGTAAACCTGAACCTGATCGCCTTCTCGGTCTTCAACGGTGACATCGCCGGGCAGATCTTCGCCATGCTGGTCTTGACCGTGGCGGCGGCTGAAGCGGCCGTCGGCCTCGCCATCCTCGTCGTCTATTTCCGCAATCGCGGCGATATTGCGGTCGAGAATGTCGACCTGATGAAAGGTTAGAGGCTGATGCTGCCGGATATCTTCATTCTCTTTATCGTGCTTGCGCCCGGAATCGTGGCGCTGAGCGGGCTATTTCACAGGCAGATCGGCGACAAGCCGGTCATGTTCCTGACAACGGGCGTCGTGCTGACGGCCGGCGCCTTGTCGCTGTTCCAGCTGTTTGCCTATGCCGCCGGCATTGTTGGCGCTGAGGGACATGGCGAGGCAGCTGGCCACGCGGTTGAAGCGGTTGCCGCCAATGGCGCGCATGTGATCACGCTGCTGCCCTGGATCGATGTTGGCGCGTTCCAGGCCAACTGGGCGATCCGGATCGACGCGCTGTCCATCGTGATGATGGCGGTGATCACTGGAGTGTCCGGACTCGTGCACCTCTATTCGTGGGGTTATATGAGCGAAGACCCGCACCGGTCGCGCTTCTTCGCTTACCTGTCGCTGTTCACGTTCGCGATGCTATCGCTGGTCGTGGCCGACAATTTCATCCAGCTTTTCTTCGGCTGGGAAGGCGTGGGCCTCGCGTCCTACCTGCTGATCGGTTTCTGGTACACGAAGAAGGCGCCGAACGACGCCTCGATCAAGGCTTTCGTGACCAACCGCGTCGGCGATTTCGGCCTCGCGATTGGAATCATGGCTGTGTTCTTCGTCTTCGGATCGGTCGAGTTCGAGCCCGTTCTGAGCGCCATTCGCGAAAACGCCGTGGTGACGCCAATGGCCTTCGCCGAGGCAGCCCCGGCGCAGGAAGTCGTCATCGAATTCCTCGGGCAGCGCGTCTACGCACTCGAACTGATCGGCGTCCTTCTGTTCATCGGTGCGATGGGCAAATCGGCCCAGTTCTTCCTCCATGTCTGGCTGCCGGACGCGATGGAAGGCCCGACACCTGTTTCGGCGCTGATCCACGCGGCGACCATGGTCACCGCAGGCGTCTACCTGGTCTGCCTGATGTCGCCCCTGTACGAGCACACGCTCTATGCCGCGGGCATGGTCACGATCGTGGGGGCGGTCACGGCGCTTTATGCCGCGACGGTCGGCATGGCGCAGAATGACATCAAGCGCGTGATTGCCTATTCGACCTGTTCGCAGCTGGGCTACATGTTCTTTGCAGCGGGTGTCGGCGCCTATGAAGCCGCGATGTTCCACCTCTTCACGCACGCCTTCTTCAAGGCGCTCCTGTTCCTCGGCGCAGGCTCCGTCATTCACGGCATGCACCATGAGCAAGACATGCGGAAAATGGGCGGTCTCGCGAAATTCATGCCGCTGACCTATGCCGCGATGCTGATCGGCACGATTGCCATCATCGGCCTCGGCATTCCGCATACGCTTATCGGCTTTTCCGGCTTCTTCTCGAAGGATGCGATCCTGGAGAGCGCATTTGCCGCCGGCGAGCATCACGTCATGTTCGGACAGGTGGCCTTCTGGTTCGGCATCGTCGCCGCACTGCTGACGAGCTTCTATTCCTGGCGCCTTATCTACATGACGTTCCATGGGCCGCAGGCATCTGCGGCGCATCACGACGATCATGGGCACGCCGCTGCGGACGACCACGGCCACACGCATGACGACCATGCGCACGTGCCGCATGAAAGCCCGGCGATCATGCTGGTGCCACTGGCGCTGCTCAGCTTGGGGGCGGTCTTCGCGGGCTTCTATTTCCACGACTGGTTTGTCGGCGGGAAGGAGAGCGCATTCTGGGGCGGTGCGATCTATTCGGCGGCCGAGAACCATGTGCTTCACGACCGTCACAACGTGCCTGAATGGGTGTTGTGGGCCCCTCTGGCCGTCACGCTGGCAGGCTTTGTGATCGCGACGCTGACCTATTTCTTCAATCGCGGATTTGGCAAGCGAATCGCCGACAGCGGGGGGCCGCTTTATCTGTTGTTCTCGAACAAATGGTATTTTGACGAGCTTTACAACGCGACGCTCATCAAGGGCTCGGCCGTTCTGGGTAACCTGTTCTGGAAAGCCGACAAGAAGATCATCGACGGGGTCGGACCCGACGGTGTGTCATCGCTCACGCGCTGGGGTGCGCGGCGTATCTCTGCGATGCACACAGGCTACCTGTATCATTATGCGTTCGTGATCATTGGGGCTGCGCTGGTCTTCGGCGCTGTCATGTGGTTGCGCGCTGGAGGAGTTAACTGATGGGCGGGTTTCCCATTATTTCGGCGGTTGTCTTCCTGCCGCTGATCGGCGCGCTCATCATCATGGGTGTGCGATCTGCAACTGCGGGCAGCTTCAGCAGCGAGGAAGCCGGCAAGGACAGCCGTGCCGCCTTGCTTGCGGGCCTGATCATTTCCAGCGCGACATTCGTTGCGTCGGTCGCCGCCTTCCTGACTTTCGATGCCAATGTCGCAGGGTATCAGCTCGTCGAGCAATATGCCTGGTATGGGAATATCACGTACAAGGTCGGCATCGATGGGCTGTCGATGCCGCTGATCCTGCTGACAACCTTCCTGACGCCCATCTGCCTGCTGGCCAGCTGGAACTCGATCCACACGCGCGTGACAGAATATGTGGTCGCGTTCCTGGTGCTCGAGACCTTCATGCTCGGCGTGTTTGCAGCGCTCGATATTGTCCTGTTCTACATATTCTTTGAATCCGGCCTGATCCCGATGTTCCTGATCATTGGCATCTGGGGCGGCAAGGAAAAGATCTACGCAGCGTTCAAGTTCTTTCTCTACACCCTGCTTGGCTCGCTCCTGATGCTGGTGGCGGTTGTCTACATGTTCCAGGCCGCCGGATCGTCTGACATTGAAGTTCTCGAGAAGTTTGCCTTCCCGCCACATGTCCAGACATGGCTATGGCTGGCCTTTGCCGCGTCCTTTGCGGTGAAGCTGCCGATGTGGCCGGTGCATACATGGTTGCCGGATGCCCACGTGCAGGCACCCACGGCCGGTTCGGTGATCCTGGCTGGCGTACTTTTGAAAATGGGCGGTTACGGGTTCCTGCGGTTCTCGCTGCCAATGTTCCCGGATGCGAGCCACCTGTTCCAACCGGCCATGTTCGCGCTGGCTGTGATCGCGATCGTCTACACGTCGCTCGTGGCTTGGCGCCAGACCGACATGAAGAAGCTGATCGCCTATTCCTCCGTTGCGCATATGGGCTTTGTCACGCTCGGCATCTTCTCGTTCAACGAGGTTGGTGTTCAGGGCGCGATTTTCCAGATGCTGAGCCACGGCCTGATTGCCAGCGCGCTGTTCCTGATTGTCGGCGTGGTTTACGACCGCATGCACACCCGCGAGATCGCTGCCTATGGCGGCCTGGTCAAACGGATGCCGGTCTATGCGACATTGTTCATGCTGTTCACCATGGCGAATATCGGCCTGCCCGGCACCAGCGGGTTCATCGGCGAAATCCTGACCATGGTTGGCGGCTTCCAGGCGTCGACATGGGCTGCGGCGGGTGCGGCGCTGGGCGTCATCTTCTCGGCTGTCTACATGCTGACGCTGTACCGGCGCACCGTGTTCGGGGAAATCACCAACCCGAAACTCAACGACATAAGCGACATGAACGTGATCGAACTGGTCTGCATCGTGCCGCTGGCCTTGCTCACAATACTGTTCGGTGTCGCGCCGAACCTGATTTTCAACATTACTGAAGGGGCAGCGAACCGAATCCTGTCCCTGATGGTCGGAGGCTGACGGCCCATGCTCGATTATACTGCCATGATCGTCGCAATCGGACCGGAGCTGTGGCTTGCTGCGGCCGGACTGCTCGGCGTGCTGCTGGGCGCAGTCCTGAAGGACCGGTTCAACGCGTTATCGTTCAAATACGGCGCGCTGGCGCTGTTCGGAGCGGCGGCCCTCTCGCTGATGTTCTATCAGGGCGGCGAAGCGTTCGGTGGCCTGGTAAGGACGAACACATTCTTGAATTTCGCGAAATTCGTGAGTTTTGCGGTGGGTGGCTTTGCGCTGATCATGTCCGAGGGCTTCCTGAAGCGCCACGACACGATCCGTTATGAATATGTCCTGCTGACCATCTTCGCCAGCCTCGGCATGGGGATGATGCTGTCGGCCGCTGACCTTATGACGCTTTATATGGGCATCGAGACGCTCAGCTTGTCATCCTATGTGCTGGCCGCCTTCCACCGGGATTCAGCCCGCTCTTCGGAAGCGGGCCTCAAGTATTTCGTGCTCGGCGCCTTGGCCTCCGGCATGTTGCTTTACGGCGCGTCGCTTGTGTACGGATTTTCCGGTACGACCAATTTTGTCGGGATTTCGAGCGCGGACCCGTCAGTCGGCCTGATGTTCGGCATGGTCCTGATGATCGTTGGTCTTGGGTTCAAGATTTCGGCGGCGCCGATGCATGTGTGGACGCCGGACGTCTATGAGGGCGCACCGACGCCAGTTGGTGCCTTCTTCGCCTCGGCCCCGAAAATGGCGTCGATGGTGGTCTTTGCGAACGTGATGTTCACGGCCTTTGGCGACGTCATGGACCAGTGGCAATTGATCGTCGCGATCATTTCCGGCCTGTCGATGATCATCGGCGCGTTCGGCGCGCTAACACAGACCAATATCAAACGCCTTCTCGGATATTCCTCGATTGCGAACGTGGGCTATGCGCTGGTGGCGGTTGCCGCGGGTCCGGCTAGCGGGGCAGGGGCAGTGTTGATCTTCATGACCATCTACGTGGTGTCTGCGCTTGGCCTGTTTGCAGGTGTGCTCGCGATGCGTCGCCGGGGTGGCATGGTCGAGAGCATTGATGAGCTCGGCGGCCTCATGAGTTCGCGTCCCTGGCTTGCCATATCCCTGACGATCCTGATTTTCTCGATCGCCGGCTTACCGCCGTTCGGTGGCTTCTTCGGTAAATGGGAAGTGTTCAACGCCGGTATTGAAGGTGGCTTGCTGCCGCTGGCGGTCATCCTTGTGATTTCGTCTGTCGTGTCCCTCGGTTATTACCTGCGCATCGTCAAAATCATCTGGTTCGACGAGCCGAAAGAGCGTTTTGAAACGATTGATGGATCCGTCACATTGACGGTGCTCGCCTCGGCGCTCGTCGCGGGTATCCTGTTCCTTGTGTTCATCAATCAGCTCGCTCAATGGTCGTATGACGCCGCTTCAGGATTGGCCTCTTGAGTCTGGACTGGCCCGTTCATCACCTCGGCGCCATAGACAGCACCAATACCGAGGCCAAACGGCGGGCATCAGCAGGCGCCTTTGCTGATGGCTGGCTCGTCGCGGAGACGCAATCGGCGGGCCGTGGGCGGCTCCAGCGCAATTGGGTTTCACCAGTCGGCAACCTGTTCGCAACGGCGCTGTTTCATGAGCCCGGCGGTATGGCCGTGGCATCGCGGTTGCCGTTCGCAGCGGCGTTAGCGGTCAGCGATGTGGCGCTATTGTTTGCACCGGGCGCCGACATTCGTCTGAAATGGCCGAATGATGTGCGCATTCACGGGGCGAAAATGTCTGGCATCCTGATTGAAACCGGCGGATCGAGCGTGGACACGTGGGTTGCTGCGGGTATCGGCATCAATGTCACGCATGCGCCGGACGGGGCTGAACAGAGCGCGACATCGATTGCGACGCTTCGTGGAGATGCGGCAGTGACGGCTGACATGGTGCTGGAGGCGCTGCGAAAAGCCTTTTCGCAGCGGTTGAGCGAAGCGCGAGCCGGGTTTTCCGGCCTCCGCAAGGCCTGGCTCGATCGGGCCGAAGGATTGGGCGCAACCGTGCGTGTGACCGCGTCGGGCGAACCTGTTGAAGGGGTATTCGAAGACCTGGATGAGTTTGGCGCCCTCATCCTCAGATTGCCCGATGGCGTCCGGCAGACCATAAGGGCCGGAGATGTGAACCTGGTAGGGAGAGCGTAGGCGTAATGCTGCTGGCAATTGACGTAGGTAACACGAATACCGTGTTTGGTGTTCATGATGGTGAGCAGTGGCTCGTCCAGTGGCGCAGCGCGACCGAGGCCCGCAAGACCGCTGACGACCATGCGGCCTGGTTGTGGCGGCTTGCCGACATGCACGGCATGGACCTGGGCAAGATCAATGGCTGCGTGATCTCGACAGTTGTGCCACAGGCTGTGTTCAACTTCCGCAACCTCGCGCGTCGCTATCTCAACGTCGAGCCCATGTTCATTGGGGATCCGTCGCTCAAAACCGGCGTCGAGATCCGTATTCACCGACCTGAACAGGTGGGCGCGGACAGGATCGTCAGTGCGCTCGGCGCGCACGTATCCTATCCCGGAAACCTGATCGTGATCGACAGCGGCACCGCGACGACCTTCGATATTGTCGGAGAAGACGGCGGGTTCGAAGGCGGCATTATTTCGCCTGGCATCAACCTGTCGGTCAGCGCCCTGCACGATGCCGCGGCGCAATTGCCACGTATCGCGATCCAGCGTCCGAGCCAGGTGATTGGCCAGGATACGATCAGCGCGATGCAGTCTGGTGTGTTCTGGGGCTATATCGACCTGATTGACGGGCTGGTACGACGGATCAAGGCCGAGTATGGAAAGCCCATGCAGGTGGTTGCAACCGGCGGCGTCGCGTCCCTGTTCGAAGGCGCCAGCGAAACGATCAACCACTACGACCCTGATATTCTGATCAGTGGTCTCCTCGAAATCTACAAACGTAACAAATAGGACCTTATGGCCGATTCAGCACAGCTATCCGACGAACTCGTTTTCCTCCCGCTCGGGGGATGCGAGGAGATCGGCATGAACCTGAATGCCTACGGGTATGGTCCGCCGCATGCGCGGCGCTGGATTCTTGTGGATGTCGGCGTGACCTTCGGAGGCCTGGACACGCCAGGGATCGACCTGATCTGTGCCGATCCGGACTTTCTGATCGGCGAGCATATCGACGCGATCTTCCTGACCCACGCCCATGAAGACCATATTGGTGCCGTCGGCCTGTTATATCCGCGCCTGAAGACGAAAGCGCCGATTTACGCGACGCCGTTCACGACCGAGCTCGTGCGATCCAAGATGATTGAACGCGGCGTTGATGCCCGCTGGCTGAAGCCGGTGGCACTGGGTGGGACGGTCGCGGCCGGGCCTTTCACGGTGACTTACATCACGCTCACGCACTCGATTCCTGAGCCGAACGCGCTCGCCATTGATACGCCTGCCGGCATGATCCTCCACACCGGTGACTGGAAGATCGACCCGGATCCGCAGATTGGCGGCCCGACGGATATCAAGGGCCTGACGGCGCTTGGCGACCGCGGTGTGCTGGCGATGGTGTGCGATTCCACGAACGTTTTCGAAGAGGGCGAATCCGGTTCAGAGGAAAGCGTCAAGCAGGGCCTGATCGACCTGATCGCCGAACAGACACAGGCCGTGGCTGTCACGACCTTTGCGTCGAACGTCGCGCGGGTGAAGTCGATCATAGAGGCGGCCGAGCAGGCCGGGCGCAGCGTGTGCCTTGTCGGGCGGAGCATGCATCGGATCACCGATGCGGCGAAGGCCGTTGGCATCCTGCCGCGTACGCTCGAATTCATCGATGAATCGGAAGCCAAGTCGCTTCCAGCCGAAAACATTCTCTATCTCTGCACGGGCAGCCAGGGCGAAACACGCGCCGCGTTGGGGCGGATTTCCCGCAACGACCACCGCAACGTGTCGCTGGGCGAGGGGGATTGCGTGATCTTTTCATCGCGGATCATTCCCGGCAATGAACGCGAGATATTTGCCATGCAGAACGCGCTGGCCGACCAGGGCGTGCGAATCATTACCCCGCGCATGGTCAAGGAGCCGATCCACGTTTCAGGGCATCCCTGCCGGGGTGAGTTGCAGAAGATGTACCAGTGGGTGCGGCCCGAGATTGCCGTGCCGGTTCATGGCGAGCGCCGGCACATCATGGAGCATGCGGCCTATGCCAAGTCGCTCCAGATTCCCCAGGCTGTCGCGCCGCGGAATGGCAGCCTTGTCAGGCTTGCGCCGGGGCCGGCCGAGATCATCGACCTTGTGCCTGCCGGGCGCTTGCTGCTGGATGGCAAGATCCTGGTGCCGGAAGGCGCGCAGGGCCTGAATGAACGCCGCAAACTGTCGGAAAACGGCCTTGTCCTGGCTAGTGTCGTGATCGACGAGGCCGGGGACGTGATCGACGGGCCGGTGGTTGTCGTGCGGGGGTTCTCGGAATCGGATGGCCGACTGGCCGACGAAAGCCTGGACAATCTGGACGAGGCCGCCGATGCCGCCGTGCGGAAGATGAAGCGCAAGACCCGTCTTGATGATGACATGGTTGAACGCGAAATAGGGCGGGCCCTGCGCAAGGCCTGCGAGGCGACGTTTGGACGGCGCCCGATGATTGATGTGACTGTATTGAGGAGCTGAAGCACGATGAGTGAATTCAAAATTGGCCCGCTGAACCATGTCGGCATTGCTGTGCCGGACCTGGAAGAAGCCTGTGAAACGTACCGCACCCTCTATGGCGCGACGGATATCACGACGCCGTTCGACATGGCGGATCAGGGGGTGAAGGTCTGTTTCGTGAACCTGCCGAACGCCCAGATCGAGCTGATCGAGCCGCTGAATGCGGAATCGCCCATCGCGAACTTCATCACCAAGAACCCGAAGGGCGGGCAGCACCATGTCTGCTTCGAAGTGGACGACATCAACCAGGCCGTTGACGAAATGGGCAAACGCGGCGCGACAGTGCTCGGCAAGCCCCGTATCGGCGCGCACGGTACGATGATCATTTTCGTGCACCCGAAGAATTCCAACGGTGTCCTCATCGAACTCATGGAAACGCCCAAAGGCCCCCACTGATGACTATTGCGAGCGCAGTTGTCGTCTTTGTCCTGGGCTGGTGGATCAGCTTTTTTGCTGTCCTGCCGATAGGTGTGCGCGGCCAGTTCGAGGACGGTGAGATAACGCCCGGGACTGAAGAAGGCGCACCGGCCAATCCGATGCTGCTGAAGAAAGCCGTGTGGGCAACAATTGGCGGGGCCATCATTACCGGTATTGCAGCGCTGGTTGTGCCGCTCCTCCTTGCGGACTAGGGGCGGCTGCGGCTAGTTGAGCGCCAATATCAGCCATAGCGGGGAATCCATGCGCCTTTCGAAATTCTTTCTGCCGGTTACCAAGGACGCCCCGGCGGATGCGGCCATCGCCTCGCACAAGTTGATGCTGCGCACCGGCATGATCCGGCAGAACGGTGCGGGCATCTATTCCTGGCTGCCCATGGGCTACATCGTTCTCAAGAAGATCGAGCAGATCGTGCGCGAGGAAATGAACCGCGCCGGCGCCATCGAGATGCTGATGCCGACCTTGCAGCAGGCCGATCTCTGGCGCGAATCCGGTCGGTATGACGACTATGGCAAGGAGATGCTGCGCATCAAGGACCGCCATGACCGGGACATGCTGTATGGGCCGACGAATGAAGAGCTGATCACCGACGTGTTCCGCTCCTATGTCAAAAGCTACAAGCAGCTGCCGCTGAACCTGTATCACCAGCAATGGAAGTTCCGCGACGAAGTGCGTCCGCGCTTCGGCGTCATGCGCGGCCGTGAATTCCTGATGAAGGACGCCTATTCCTTCGACCTGACCGAAGACGATGCGCGCGTCGCTTACCGCAAGATGTTTTGCGCCTATCTCAACGCCTTTGACCGGATGGGCCTGACAGCGATTCCGATGCGGGCCGATACCGGCCCGATCGGCGGCGACATGAGCCACGAGTTCATCATCCTCGCCGATACGGGCGAAAGCGCGGTGTTCTGCGACAAGGCCCTTCTCGACTTGCCGCCGCCCGGGCTCGATCTGGATTTCGACGCGGACCTGAACGCGGAAGTCGAGAAGCGCACGCAGTATTATGCCGCAACCGAAGAGATGCACGACGAAGCGGCCTTTGCCGCGATCCCGGCTGACCAGCAAGTGTCGGCGCGTGGTATCGAGGTTGGCCATATTTTCAACTTCGGCACCAAGTATTCCGTGCCGATGAACGCGGTTGTGCAATCGGCGGACGGGCAAATGGTGCCGGTTCAGATGGGCAGCTATGGCATTGGCGTGTCGCGCCTTGTCGGCGGCATCATCGAAGCCTGCCATGACGAGAACGGGATCGTGTGGCCTGAGTCCGTGGCGCCGTGGCACGTCGGCCTGATCAATATGCGCGTTGGTGATGCAGCCTGCGATGCGGCCTGTGCCGACGCTTACAAGGCGCTGACCGATGCGGGTTTGGACGTGCTTTATGATGACACGGATGAGCGCGCCGGCGGCAAGTTTGCCCGCATGGAACTGATTGGCCTGCCATGGCAGATCGTGATCGGGCCACGCGGCATCGAGAATGGTGTCGTCGAGGTCAAGCACCGCAAGTCTGGCGAGAAGGTGGAAATGCCGTTCGCCGAAGCGCTGAAGAAGGTGACGCCCAAATGAGCGAACTCGGCCATGTTGCTCCGCCGTTCGGCAAGCTCGAGCGCACGCTGGCCTGGCGCTACTTGCGGGCCAAGCGCGAACATGGCGGTGCATCGCTGATTTCGATCATATCCTTCGTCGGCATCTTCTTCGCGGTCGCCGCACTGATCATCACGATGTCGGTCATGAGCGGTTTTCGCGCGACGCTGCTGGATGCGCTGCTTGGCGGCCAGCCGCATGTTTATGGCGTGGTCAGCAGCTATACCGAAGACGAAGCGAATGCGCTGGCGGGCAAGATCCGCGAGATCGACGGGATCACCAGCGTGACGCCCTATATCGAGGAATACGTGCTGATCACGGCCAATGGCCGCAAGACCGGTGCGGCTGTTCGCGCGATCCGTACCGAAGACCTGGCGACCATGCCGTTCCTGCAGGATGGCGGGAAGTCGGCTATTGCGGCGGGCTTTGGCGAAGGCCGCAATGGCGGCAATGTCATCATGCTGGGCAAGTTCCTGGCAGCGGGCCGGGAAGGCCTCGGGATACGACCGGGAGACAAGGTCGAAATCGTGACGTCCCAGCAGACGGCTGGTCCGATGGGCGGTACGCCGCGCAGCAAGTCCTATGTCGTCGGTGACATCTTCCAGACGGGCAGTGTCGAACTCGACAGCCTCTACATCTTCATGCCGATGGAGCAGGCGCAGATCCTGTTCCAGTCCAAGGGGCACTACAGCATGCTGGACATAAGGCTGAAGGACCCGGAAAAAACACATGAAGCGATGACGGCCATAGCGAGCGCGACGGGCAATGCGCTTTATACATTCGACTGGAAAAGCCAGCGTGAAGCCTATCTCAATGCGCTCAAGGTGGAGCGCACAATGGTGCGGCTGCTCGTCATGGTGATCATGGCGATTGCGACGCTGAACATCATCGTTGGCGTCGTGATGCTGGTGAAGAACAAGTCGCGGGATATCGCGATCCTGCGGACGATCGGCCTTGGCCGCAACGGGGTGTTGCGGGTGTTCCTGCTGGTCGGCACCGTGCTTGGAACGCTGGGGGCCCTGCTGGGCGTTTTGGTCGGTGTGCTTGTGGTGCTGAATATCGGCGCCGTTGAAGCCTTCATCAACCTGTTCGTCCAGGGCCAGGTATTCGACGCGGAGACCTATGGCCTCGAAGGCCTGCCGGCGATCCTCGATTGGAACGAAGTGATACGGACCGGGCTCTATGCGTTGTTCATGTCGATGGGCGTGTCGCTCATTCCGGCCTGGTGGGCGTCCCGCCAGGATCCGGTCAGTGCGCTGAGGTTTGAATAATGTCCCAGCCTGTTCTGGAATTGATCGGTATCGATCGGGTCTATCGTACGGCGGCGGGCGAATTGCCCGTGCTGAAAGGCGCTGACCTGCGCCTGAATGCCGGGGAACTGGTCGGGCTTGTCGGGCCTTCGGGGTCAGGCAAGTCGACGTTGCTGCATACGGCTGGCCTGCTGGAACGGCCGGAAGCGGGCAAGGTCATGCTGGACGGGATCGACTGCCTGTCGCTGGACGACAGGGGCCGCACGGCGATCCGCCGGTCCAAGATCGGTTTCGTCTACCAGTTCCACCACCTGCTTCCCGAATTCAACGCGGCGGACAATATCGCCATGCCGCTGATGATTGCCGGTGTGAAGAAAAAGGCGGCGCGCGAGAAAGCCGACTCGCTGCTTGAGGTTATGGGGCTGGCCGACAGAGGGCACCACCAGCCGGGGCAGATGTCCGGCGGCGAGCAGCAGCGTGTGGCGATTGCCCGGGCGCTGGCCAACGACCCGCGCCTGGTTATCGCCGATGAACCGACAGGCAATCTCGACCCGGTCACGACCGAGCGGGTGTTCGCAACCCTGATCAAGATGGTCAAAAACGAAGGCGCGGCCGTTCTTGTCGCGACCCACAATTTTGCGCTGACGCAGCACATGGACCGCGTCCTGACGCTGCAGGACGGCAAACTGGTCGACTACAAGCCGGAATAAGCTGTGGAAGGCCGCTGCTGACGGGTGGTCTGGCCCCGGCGCGAACGGCATTGTATTCTCCCCGCTGGAGAACCCGTTTTGCCTGAGTCGCCCTTCATCCACCTGGCCGTGCGGTCGAGCTATTCGCTGCTCGAGAGCATGATCACGCCCAAGGGCCTCAAAGGCTGGCTGCTGGGGCAAGCGATGCCTGCCGTGGCCGTGACCGACCGCAACAACCTGTTCGGCGCCCTCGAAATATCGCTGACCATGTCGGACGCCGGAATCCAGCCGATCATGGCGTGCTGTTTCGATATTACTGATGGTGCCCATCGCAGTGAGCCGACGCGGCTGTCGCTCTATGCGCAGGACGAGACCGGCTACCAGCGCCTGATGCTGCTGTCGTCGCGGGCCTACCTCGATGCCGACGATGGCGTGCCGAAGCTTCACCGTGACCTGTTGCTGGACAAGACCGACGGCCTGATCCTGCTGACCGGCGGCTCCGAAGGGGAGGTCGCGCGCCACCTGCTCAAGGGCCGCGTGGCCGATGCCCGCACGGAATTGTCGACGCTGGCCAACGCCTATCCGGGCCGGTGTTATGTCGAGATTACGCGGCACGGAACGCCGGACGAGGCGGCCACGGAAGCGGGCCTGATCGACCTCGCCTATGAGCTGGGCCTGCCGCTTGTCGCGACCCATGATGCCCGGTTCATGAAACCTTCGGACGCGACGGCGCACGATGCGCTGATGTGTATCGCCAATGGCCAGTATCTTGGCCAGGAAGACCGCAAGCGGGTCTGCCCGTCGCAATACCTCAAGACCCAGGCAGAAATGGCAACGCTGTTCGCCGACCTGCCGGAGGCGCTGGAGAACACGTCCGAGATCGCCCGGCGCTGTTCGGTGCGGTCGGTTACCCGCGACCCGATCCTGCCCTCGTTCAGCAATGAAGGCCGGTCCGAGATCGAGGAGTTGAGAATTCAGGCGAAGGAGGGGCTGGAAGGCCGCCTCAAGGCTGCCGGCAAGCTCTACGCCGAGCGGGAAACCTATTTCGAGCGGCTGGATTTCGAACTCGGCGTGATCGAGCGCATGGGCTTTCCGGGCTACTTCCTGATCGTGTCCGACTTCATCAAATGGGCCAAGGAACAGGACATTCCGGTCGGGCCGGGCCGGGGCTCGGGTGCCGGCTCGCTTGTGGCCTGGTCGCTCCTGATCACCGATCTTGATCCGCTGCGCTTTGATTTGCTGTTCGAGCGCTTCCTGAACCCGGAACG
>NZ_JBBKXE010000177.1:0-31200 GCF_037969335.1 Hyphomonas sp.
AGCGCCACCTGCGCCTTGAAATTGTCGGTGAACTTGCGTCTCTTTCGTCCCATGCTGGGTATCCCTTCGTCGGTCGGGATATACCTTAGCTCACTGTTCAGTTTTCTGGGACCAGCTCAGTCGTGCGCTGCCGATCGGACTATCAGCCACTTCTCGAAACCAGTTCTCAAAAAGGACTTGCATCGGACCACTTGAGGGCTGGACCCTGCTCTCCCTTGATCGATCGGACAACGAAGAGGCCTTCCGATCCGGCTTTTACTGAAGCAACCGTGTTCGTGTCCACAAAACTCGTTTGACCCGTTCCTCTCCAAAGCTGCGCTTGTTCTAATGGACGCAAGTGATCCGTGCGATCGGGGAAACGAGGAAAAAGGTTATGAAAAATGTCTTTACGGCGACGCCATTGATGATTGTGCCCGTAATTCTTTATGGGGCTGCGGCGGTCGCCGCAGGCAAACCGGTCGATATGGCGACAGTCCCCATCATGAACACGCTGGGTGCAACGATCTTCCAGATGCCAATGGTGTCGGGTGGACGATGGATCTTCGAATTGGGGGACGGGATTCTTCTGATCGGAATGATCATGCTGTTCATTGAAATCATCAAATCAACCAATTCGAAGACAGGTTCCTTGATCAATCACGGATTGTCGATGGCGATTTTTGTTCTCTCACTGATCGCTTTCCTGTTGGTCAGGAATTTCGCGACGTCGGTGTTCTTCTTGCTTATGTTGATGATGCTGCTCGATGTCATTGCTGGGTTCATGGTGACCATCGTTTCTGCCCGTCGCGATTTCGGTGTCGGAGGCGGACTACTTGACTGAACGAAAGAGCGCTCTGATCCTGATGTCAGGCTATCCTTGGCACAGGGGATGTTGTTCGAAATAGGCGGCAATTTCCGGCCGATCGCTTTCCAGCATCGTGTCTGCAGATTCCATGATATCGGCATAGCGCTTGATCTCTGCGAGATGGCCGCATCGCTTGGTTTCGTCAGTGCCCCAGCCATTGTAGAATTCATGCAGCTGAACGTGCTGGACCAGCATGTTGCGCTGATAGGCACCGCGCTCAGGGGCACGTTCGTAGCGTTCGCGGAACCATTGCGTGGCAGCGAGCAGGCTCTGTTCGGCCTCGTCCATCCGCTTGAGGTCGAGTAGCGCATAGGCGATTTCACCATTATAAGTCGCCTGATTTTGGCGGGCATCTTCATCATCGGCGTCGAGCGCGATGCGGCGGGCCGCAATATCCAGGGCCGCCTTGTAATCTGCGACAGCCAGTTCGGATTCACCGATATTGTAATAGGCAAAAGCGCGCCGCCAGAGGCTGAAGCTGCGTGCCCGCCAATAGGTGACGGTCTCGGCCGGGATCACCCGCCGGACATGCTCAAGCGTCGCAAGAGAAGCGCTGGCGACAGCAACGCCCTCTTCAGCGCGGTCGGAACTGGTGAGAACTTCCGACTGGATACGCTGGGTCCGCGCAAGGCCATAAAGAAGGTCGACGCTGTCAGGATTGGCGGCGAGCGGCGCTTCGAAGCCGGAGATTACAGCGTCAAGAGTCTCGAGAGCGGCATCGTTGTCATTATTGCGAAACTCCATGATGCCCTGGTTGCCTTGCATCGCAAGGAGCTGAAAACGTTGGTGCAGGTCACCGGGGTGGCGTTCAAGGTAGGCGGCGTAATAGGCTTGTGCCTTTGCGTTTTCGGCGACGGCCTTGTCCATGTCGACAACGACATAGAGAGAGGCGTCGCTGAGACCCGCATAGAGGTCACCAAGGGCGATGAGGAGTTCATCGGACTTGGGTTCTGTGATTTCGAGTGGCTGGAGAATCGCATGGGCGCGTTCAAGGTTTGCCTCTGCGAGATCGACTTTCTGAAGCGAGCTGAAGCCTGGCGTGCCCTGGATCTCGCTTAGACGCACAAGGCCGCGTCCGGTTTCGATGCGGAGTTCGTCGGAGGCACGCGCGTCGCTGGCCAGTGAGTCGAGATAGGCTTGTGCGGCTTCGGCAAGCTCAACCTTGGCGCGGGTGGACCCCGGTACGAGATCGATCTTGTCGTAAACGTCGAACATGAGGGAATTGGCGAGCGTGCGGACCTGCTGAAAGCGGTAGTCGGTTTCCAGTCGCGCCGCCTCGGCCCGCTGGTATTGCCAGAACGTTATCCCGAGGGCAGTGGCGAGGCCGATGAAGGCCAACGTTGTGCTCGCGACGACGAGCCGGCGCCGCTTGAGGAATTTGCTTGCCAGATAGGCAGGGCCACCTTCACGCGCATCGACGGGCTGGTCGGACCTGAAATTTCTGACGTCGTCCATAAGGGCGTCAACCGAAGCGTAGCGCTTGGTTGGATCGATCATCGTGGCGCGGGATATGATGGCGGAGATATCGTCGGAGTGCGGCAAGTTTTCTGTCAGGACTTCGAGCAGCTTGCCGAGAGAAAAGACATCAGACAGCGTGTTCGTGCCCGCCCCCTGGGCACGCTCGGGGGCGGCAAAGCCCGGCGTGAAGCTGAGGCTTACGAGAGAACTGGAGCTGGCTTGCGTTGAAACCGCGTCGATGTCGTTCGGCTTCGCAATACCGAAATCAATGAGTTTGACCTGGCCCGCCTGCGTGACGAGGACGTTGGACGGGGTAATGTCGCGGTGGACGATCAGGTTCTGGTGGGCGTGGCGAACGGCGCTGCAGGCATCAGCGAACAGCCAGAGCCGGTCATCGAGTCCCAGGTCCTGTTGGTCGGCCCAGTCCGTTATTGGCCGGCCATCGATATATTCCATGATGATGTAAGGCGAGCCGTCATCAAGTTCGCCGCCGTCGAGAAGGCGGGCGATATTGGCGTGGCCGAGGTCAGCGAGTATCTGCCGCTCTCTTCGGAACCGGGCGATCAGCGAGTCTGATAGAACACCTGGACGTATGACCTTGATGGCGACCTTGTGCGCGAAATCACCGGAATCACGCTCGCCTTCGTAGACCGCGCCCATTCCGCCCTGTCCGATCAGGCCAGTAATATGATAGGCCCCGACCCGTTCTGGCGCTGGTGGCTGAGCGGCATCGGCGCTCGCTCCGCCTGTCTTGAGAGACGTGTGGGCATTGCTGTCGGCAATGAGCAGTTCAAGCACGCGGTCGCGCAGGGCATTGTTGTCGCCAGCCTGCCGGACGATCCAGTCTCGCCGCGTTTCGGACGGTTGGTCCAGCGCTTTCGTGAAGAGTTCCACCACCTGTTTGTCGAAGTCTGGCGTATTCATGTTCATGTCCCCACATGTTCGGCATCCAGCCTGCAGCTACACAACTCAGGCGCCGAATGCACACGGCGTTTTCCGACAGTTGAAACAATGCAGACGCGTTCCCGCTACGATTGTGGCCGATCCGGCAATGTGGATCAACGGTGCAGGCAAAATAGAAAAATCAGGACAGGGTGACACGGTTTGCGGCAATTGTACGCCTCTTGAACCAAGGCCCCGGCCAAACTGGTCAGGGCCATATGCGCCGGGAGGGGACGCCCGGAAGGACCGCCCCCGGCCTGTCGTGGACAGCAGGCCGGGCGGTGGTCCGTTTGATCCCGGGCCTCCTCAAATCAATAACCGCCACCAGCGCCCGGACCGCGCAGACGTTCACGTATGCCGCGCTTTGCCTGCTCAAGGCTGGATTCCAGATCGGCCCCCAGGTTACGTTTGAGCTGCGAGAGTGCGTGGCTCATCTGAGCCGGGGCTTCGGCCTGCACAGTCTTGAGCGCCTGCTGCTGGGACGGGCCGCTGACAGACAGGTTCGCCTTGCTCTCAATGGCGCCAATGGTCCAGAAAGCATACGGATGACTGTAGTGCTCCATCACGTCATAAGCGATCCAAAGGTGCCCCTGATCGCCCCATAACGGCCCCCAGGAATTACGCACAAGCCAGGCGCCACGCGCGTCATCGTAACCGACGATGAGCATGGCGTGGCCGCCTGATGGCTGGGGCCATCCGCCTCGCGGGCTGGCAATCCGCCCGGTGTCGCGCGCCTCAACCATCAACATGTCATGAGGCAGGCTCGTGCCGAAAACGACGGGCAAACCGTTGGCGACAGCGGCCTTGGAACCCAGACCGAGTCCGGTGCGCGCGTAAGAAACGGCGCCAAACTGTTCCGCGCCCTGATAGCAGGCCTTGATTGGTTCAGTGGGCCACATGGCTTGTTGGTAGGGCCACATGCGTTCGGGACAGGCACCAAAGGCCAGCACTGAAGCCATGACATGGTGAATGAACGTGCCGCTGTCTGAATCGGTCGTCCCACCAATCTTGCGGGCATTATAGTAGACATAGAGCCGGGACAGGTCTGTGACGCCCTGGCCGGAGAGGCGCTGGTGATATTCCAGTGCCCCAACTACCGCATTGGCGGCGCAGGAGCCGACATGACCCTGATCTTCGACCGGCGAACACATGCCGCGAAGGTCGATCCGCTCGGGCAATTGCCCTGCATGATCGGCTTTCAGCGTTGGGGCCGCGCTGGGGCTTTCCTCCAGCAAGCAGCCATCGGTACGGTATTTTGAATAGTCTTGGGACATTCTCAATCTCCTTTGATTTCTGTGTCGGGAAGGTCGCCTTGCGGACGCAGTTCAACCGGCTGTCCCGTAGGCACATCGGACGAGTGATTAAAATGCACCAGACCGTGAGTGTTCAGGGAACCGTCGTAATTGTAGGTCTCGAACACGGCATGAGCCGCGTCGATCAGGCGGGCTTGGCCCTGGGCAATCGGTACATTGTCTGGAAAACTGACCTGGTAAGACAAAGTCTCATGCTGGATCGTTCCAAGCATGATCAGCGGGACGCTGGAGCCATTATTAAGCTCTGCGACAAGTGAGTCTCCGGTTACATGGCTGCGCCAGACATTGCCGAATCCATCGTCCCACTCGCCGGACGGATATGTGAGTGACGGCGGCGCAGGAACTTCCATGCTGGTGGGTGATTGTTCTTCCCCCAGAAGTTCTTCTTTTTGGCTGTCTGGGCCGAACACGGAGGAAGGCTTGCAACCTGCTAGTGCCAGTGACGCGATGAACAGTATGGCCAATCTCATGGGCAGGGCTCCCCGGGTTCGTGGTTGACGTGAAAAGTGCCTGAAAGGTTCAGATTCCCGTAGCTGTCGAAGGTCTGGTAGTTGAAGTGGCATTGGTCGGTCTGCAGGCCGCTACCACTAGCAACGTCCATGCTTTGAACACTGATTACGTATTGGAGAGCGTTGCCGCTGATACCGCCGCGGATATTCACTGGGGCGCCATCACCGCTATGACCGGACCCGCTGAGCGACCCGTTCTGCGAGACACGAAGGTTGTAATAGCCGCCATAGCCGTCTGCCCATGTTCCCGTAAGATAGTCTGAACGGGAGATCGGCTTGCGCTCGGGCTCGGGATCGCGCTCGGGTTCGCGCTCACGCTCGGGCTCGTCCGGGTCAGGGTCATCAAAAGGTATCGTCCCGTAAGGGTCCGGTTGAATCGCTGAGGAGATCACGCTGATTGAGACAACGAGAGCGATCAGGGCAGCGGATGCCCCAACAATCCAGCCCATCAATTTGCCGGGGCGCCCAGGCCTCACAGGATCCGGCCCGACTGGCACGCGGTTCACAGACGCAATAAGGGCCTGACGATAGGCGGTCGCAGATTGCGGGCGGGAGTCACGATTGTCGGACATGCCCTTCAGGATCAGCTCGTCCACCTCCATCGGCACGTCAGAGCGGCCGCCCGAAGGCGGCTGCCAGTGGCGGCCCGGAACCACGCCGACAAGGAGTTCGTAGAGCATGACGGAAATGGAGTAGATGTCCGCCGACGGGCCTGCGGCATCCGGATTGGTGCGCTGTTCCGGCGCCATATAGTCGGGCGTGCCGAGGCCAGTTCCGCTGGACGAGCTTTGCAGGCTTCCGGCAGCGCGGGCGATCCCGAAATCGAGCAACTTCAACGGCGCCGCCTTGTCGGTCGGTTCGCCGACGAGAATGATGTTTTCTGGCTTCAGGTCACGATGGATGACCCCGGCATCATGGGCCGCGCGCAGGCCATCGAGAATTTCGACGATGATACGCGCAGCAACACGAAGAGGTACTGCCTCGCCACGCTGCATCATGCGTCCATGCCAGCTGCGCAGGGAAATGCCGTCAAGGTATTCCATTGCGACAAAGGGTTGGTCAGCGGAGAGCCCGATATCGTAGACAGCAACAACATTGGGATGCCGGATGTCGCGTGCGGTTACGCCTTCCTCGATCAGCCGCTGAACGGCGCGTTCGCCGCCGAGATGTGAGGCGTTGATGAGTTTGAGGGCAACCGGCTTGCCGGATATCTTGTCGGTGGCTTTGTAGACAACGCCCATGCCGCCGCGGCCGATGACCTTCTCTATTGTATAACGCTCGGCGAAGATCTGCCCTGGTTCAAGCGTCGGGGAGGATTTCGACTCCCGGCCTGTCGGGTTGTCAGGGTCCGGCGTGATCAGGCCCGTCATGGGTGTGATTTGGTCGACCGCGCCCGACGTGTGACCGTCTATGTCGTCGCCGCGCAGGGGCTTGCCGCAACTGGAGCAAAAGATTGAATCGGATGGCAGGTCCGCGCCGCATTTTTCGCATGTTGTCATGGTCTGTCTCCCGCAAAATCAACCAGGCGTTTGAGGATGATCCGGTCGACTTCATCGTGTTGTGTTTCGAACAGGACCTTGAGCGCGATCGCGTTGGGCCTGCTGACGAGCGGGCGGATCACGTCCCCGTCTTTGAGCGCAATCATCTTGCCGCGCCGCCAGGGTGTATCGTTCAGTAGGAGGCCATTCTGGCTCTCCACGCGAAGCAGGAGGCGATCATTTTCTATGAACAGGTGGAAGTGACGGCGCGAGATATGGACAGAAGCCTCCTCGTCAATTTCCCCATCATGCGTGATCAACAGGCGGACATCATTCATGCCGCCCTCTGGCGCATTGGAGGCCCGCCCCAGGCCCAGGACGCCGGTCTGGGTGCGGATTGGCCCGTCAAGCGGAGCGTGCCCAGGGTCGAAGCCCTGCCAGATCAGATCCGTATATTTGGTCACAGCAAGATTGCCGGTGTATCCGCGATGGCCGAGCGAGCGTTCAAGCGTGTCGGCCCGGCGCATCGTCAGGCGGATCGGTTCGGCATGTGTGGCGATACCGGCCTCGCGTTCCTTCTGGATGCGGGTCGGGTTGTAGATAGTCATGCCGGCGCCGATTTCATCAGCCTGAATATTGTAGTTCTGAACGATCTCGGACGGGCCTTCCGGATCGACCGGGATCGCGATCGCCGTGGTGAAGACATAGCGTTCTTCGCGCCAGAGATAGCGAGTGGCGACAACGATATGCACATCGAACCGGTGGAGTCCGGCTGTTTCAAATACACCTGTTCGCAAGCCGACTTCTGCGGTCGATTCAGAGTTGAGGCGCTGGAAGGTCAGATCGACTTGTCGAGGCTCTGAATCGTCGCCCTTGATCCAGAGCTCCTCGACAAAAAGCGGACGTCCGACGGGCGAGTTGTTGGAAACCAGCAAGGGCAGGGCCAGCGAGCCACCCACCTTGATGCTGGAAGCCGAACCGGCGTCGAGACTGAGCTCCGGAGCAACGCAGACCGGGCAGCAACCTGCCGCGTCCAGCAAGCCGCCACACTCGTCCGTGGCCATGCACCGCTGAATTGGCGAGCCGCATTCATCACAAAACGTCGCCTCGCGGTCGAGCGATGCCTTGAAACAGCATTTGCCGGGGGATGATGTGAGCCGGGCCATCTGGTTCATGTCCGCAGCTTGTGACCGCACTGCTTGCAGAAGTTGGCCTTGGCCAAATTGACCGCCATGCACTTGGGGCACTCCACCGTGGCATCAGCCGCAGTGGAAGACTTGCCGCCGACAGGTGCAGCGCCGCCTTCCTTGCCACCGGCGCCGTGGGCCACGCCCACCGCCCCGTCCATACCCATACGGAACATGTCACGGGCCTGTTCTTCAGACCTGACCTGCGCAGCGGTGGCCGCCTCCACCATGTCGCGCATGGCCTGCATGGTTTCACCGGCCGAACTGCTCTTGGCGCGGGCCTGTTCCGCCAGGACCATGGCCACGTCAGTCGAAAGGCCGGCATTGATGGCCAGGATCTGCTCGGCCGACATGGCCTTGAACGCGCTGATCTCGTTCGCCTTGGCGCGCGCCCTGGCATCCAGCACGGAGATTTCGTTTTGCGTACTGGCGCCCGACATCTTGATGGCAAGGTTGGCTTCCGCCTCATTGGCGCGCAGTTCGATTTCCTGCAGGCGCGCAATATGGTCTGCCTGCTGCTTCTGCACTGCGCTGGTGATTTCGACATCCGTGAATGCGCCTGACTTGCGCATCTGGTCAGCCTGGCTCTGCTGAATGAGGCCAATATCGCGCTCGACGCCAGCCTGGCGCTTGCGGATATCAAGCAGCTCGACATCATTGCGGGCTGTGGCGAGCGAGTCGTCGAAACGGGCCCTTCGTTCGATTTCGAGCGTGTTGATCTCGTGGCCGAGCGCTTCGAGTTCCTGGCGGCGTTTGGCGCCTTCGCGGGCATCAAGGAACTCGATCTCGCTGTTGAGCGCCATGTGCTTCAGTTCGTCTTCCGAAACGTTCTGCAGCTTGGCCAGATCGACCTGAGACTTCAGCGTGATTTCGGTTGCATCATTCTCGCGCTCGATCTCGCGTTTGATGATTTCGAGCTGGTGATCCAGCGCGCTCTGCCGGCGGTTGGCATCCGCGCGCTCCATCGCGGCGACTTCTTCGGTATTGATCGCCCATTCCAGCGAGACCGCCCGAACAATAAGGCCGAGATCACCTACGATGCGTTCAACTTCCAGCATGATGTCGGCCTGGATCTTGTCCTGCAGGCCAGTTTCGCCGCGTACGTCTGCCGCATTTACGCGACCGATGGCCGCCTCGAACACGCGGTCCGACAGATGCGGGCGGATGCGGTCCAGAACATCGGTCTTGGAAAGCGCCTTGCGGCCGGGTGTCTCCGGATCGCTGCCCGATCGCGTGACGCCATGCATCATGCCAAGAATGTTGGACGGCTTGTCGGGATCAACCTGCAACTCGAGCGTTGCAACCCCGGCAATCTCCACTTTGTCCTTTGACAGGGCCTTGAGCGCCGTCTGAACAGAGAAAGGCTTCAGGTCGGCGATCATCATGCCAAGGTGAGTTGATCCGCCAACGAGGCTCTTGATCTTGTCGACAACGCCGCCGACCGAAAAGTGGCCGCCTTTGAACGCATCGATCAACTGGCCATTCTTGAACAGCAGGGCTGCATAGTCTGGTGGAACGGCATATCGTTTTTCGAAGAAGGCCTTGAATTCAGACTGACGCATGAATTCTGCCAGCATGCGTGGATCGCTCAGGATTACGGGTTCTGACGCCATGACTATTTATCCTCCCATTTGCGGTTGGTGACGAAAGTGACGAGGTTGTAGAGAATGACGGCAGCGGTGACGCTAACGCCGATGGGGTGCGCCGTGACGACGCCGATAAAGCGTTCAGAGGCAGAATACTGCTCCCAGATGCGGCCCATGAAGGTGACCTGGAAAACCGTGCCGGAGATCATCGTGGCCAGCGAGAAAAGCGCCATGAACAGCGAGATCAGCCGGGCTATGCGGCTGATACGGGTTTCTTTGGAGCGGGCAGCGCGACGCGCATGCTGCGCCTCGTCCCGCTCCCGCTTGTCGAGTTCCTTTTCGAAACTTTCGCCGCGCTTGATCGCTTCTTGCCGGGCCTTCCTGTCGACGGACAGGAAATCCGGCTGTGCCTTGCGATTGGGGCTGCTCGAACTGGCCGTTGTCAGGTTCGAAGCCGACCGGCGCCAGATCACGAACACGGTCCACGCCAGCCAAACAGCCGTGACCACACAGGTTACATTAAACAGGATGTCGATCACCGGCCACGCTTCGGCCGGTATTGATCGCAGGGTCTCGTCCATGGCTTGCTCCTTGCATCGGGGTTCCAATTACAGAGGCGCAGGACTTCGGCGTTTCGGTTCAGCCGGCACATAATTAATTTTCACGGCTGTGATTTGGCTGGCTTTTGTGATCCTATTCTCAGGGGCGTTGACAGGATAACGGTGTGGCGGACACGGACGGGACAGAAGCCAAGCAATTGCTGAATGATTGGCGCGCGGGTGATTTGGTGGCGCGTGATCGCTTGTTCACGCTTTTGTACAGCGAGCTGAGGCAGGTATCGGCGGCTTTGCTTCGGGCAGAGCGCAACAGTTCGTTGTCCACTGGCGACCTCGTGAATGAGGCGGTCATGCGGCTCGTAAAGCTCGATCAGATAGAATGGGCCGACAAGTCCCATTTTCTCGCTTTGTCGGCCCGCGCGATGCGGCGCATTCTGATCGACAATGCCCGCAAGAAGCTCTCCGATAAGCGCCACCATCACAAAGTCACCCTCGTCACCCGCCTCTCCGGGATGCCAAGCGACCGTATCGATCTCGATGTGCTTGAAAAGGCATTGATCCGGCTGGCGGCGATCGACAAGGACAAGGCCGATATTGTCGAGATGCGCTACTTTGGCGGCATGAGCCATCAGGAAATCGCGGAAGTTACCGGCACATCTGAATCCACCGTCAAGCGAGGCTGGCGGACCGCCCGAGCCTGGTTGTTGAACGCGTTGAGCGAAGAGCGAGCCGGGTGAAGGCTGACCTCAGGGCGATGGAAGCAGGTGTGACCAGAGCTGTCGGCCCCCTCCTGAAAGACAGCAATTACGTCGAGAAACCCGGCCCCGGTCTAAGCGGGGAAGGACAGTGTGGTGCTCATCCGGTATCCGGGTGAAAAGATCAGTCGGACGGATGTGATGGCCTGAGTGTCTCTGCGTGTGCTCCTGTCGATCACGAAAAGTCCCTCGCCGGTCTTGCATTCAAGCAAGGCGGCGACAGGCTTGTCCGCGCTCATGGCTGAGAAGGCGATATCGCCTGCGCTGTAGGGAACGTTCTTCAAAAGCCATTCATTTGGGCTGATCTGCGAGAAGTCGACGCTATCGACGGCTGGGACCGCATCTGGATTGATCCACCGTTCCTCAATGACATAAGGCTTGGAGTCTGCGGTATGAACGCAAAGGAGGTGGAGCACTTTCGTGCCGCGAGGCAACGCCATTTTCAATGCAACAGGGGAGGGGAGAGCCACGCGCCTCCGGGAAATCTGGGTGTAGCCATAAGTGTGGCCTTTGTCGCCAATCTCCTTGCGGATCAGGGGGATTTCCAATGTTGCCTTTCTCACCGGGAACATGGCCACCCGTGTGCCGGCCTTCCGCCGCCTGTCCAGCAGCCCGGAATCGGCCAGGCTCTGGAGCGCGCGATTCACCGTGGCGCGCGCGCATCCGAACTCCTTGGCAAGGTCAGCTTCATTCGGGATCAGGTCGCCCTGGTTCCAGACCCCTCCATGAATGCGGCGGACAACTTCCTCCTGCACTGCCTGCCAGTTGTTAAGCGCCTGCGCGGTCATAATGCGTCACCGAGTTCATGCATGATGGATCGGTAGCGACTTACAATGGCATCGTGGGCGATGTGCTGTCCTTGGCGAACCATGTGGCGACCTGCGGACCATACATCGGTAACCAGGCTGTCATCGCCTGCAAAGATATAGCTGTCGAGAAGGGCGTCGCCGGTTCGTCCGGCGAGATCGACATGACCGTCGTCAATCGCGACCAAGTCAGCCAAACGTCCCTCTGAAATGCATGCGCTGTTGCGCCCCGAAGCCTGCGCCCCGCCCTTGTTGACCGCTTCGAACAAGCGCCTGCCAGTCGAACGGTCGTGTGTGGCAAGCGACGCGCGCGAATGGTCGCGCAGCCTCTGTGAGTATTCCAGCGCCCGCAATTCTTCGGTGAGCGAAATGCGAATATTCGAATCTGAGCCGATTGCGAGGGCGCCACCTGCGCCAAGCCATGCCGTCGCACCAAAAATTCCGTCTCCAAGACTCGCTTCAGTTACAGGACATATGCCCGCGACGGCCCCAGAGCGCGCAAGCTGGTCAGATTCAGCGCTATTCATCTGGATGCAATGGATGAGGCACCATTGGGGGCCTGCATCGCATTGGTCGAGGAAGAAGCTGATCGGCCGCGCGCCATGAAAAGCCAGAACTTCATCCACTTCAGCCTGCTGTTCGGATAAGTGCATATGTAGGGGCCCGTCGCCTGCTAGGTCACTTGCCGACTTGAGGTCACGAGCGGCGACGGCGCGAAGGCTGTGAGGCGCAACGCCAAGGCGGCTATCGCTGGGCAAGTATTGCATCGTCTGCCGCGCCTGGTCGTGCAGTTTCGCGAAACGCTCAAAGTCATTTCCGAACCGGATTTGCCCTTGTCCAAGCGGCCGCCCGTCGCAGCCTCCGTATTCGTAGTGAACCGGCAAAAGCGTCAATCCAATGCCGGTGTGTGCCGCCGCCGCCACGATCCTGTCAGACATTTCGGACAACTTATCGTAAGCTGAGCCGCCCGGCTGGTGATGGAGATAATGGAACTCCACGTTTGCGGCATAGCCGGCTTCCAGCATTTCCATCTGCACGAAGGCCGCGATGCCTTCGACATGATCGGGGGTCAGCCGGTCCAGGAAGCGAAACATCAACTGACGCCATGTCCAGAAGGAATCGCTGGGGTCGGGGCCTTTGCGTTCCGTCAAGCCTGCCATGGCCCGCTGGAACGCGTGAGAGTGAACGTTGGCGGGCGCTGGTAGCAGGATTCCTGTCTTGTGACCTTCAGGATTCTGATCGCTGAGTACCGATACAATCTTGCCAGAGGCGTCAATTTCAACGCGAACATCATGGGCCCAGCCGCCTTCGAGAAGTGCTGTGCGCGCCGAAATGACAGCCATTGGCGAACGTCCTTGACTCATTAATATGTGCAGACATATAAAAAAATATACGAGAATTGGCAATAAGAGAATCATGCTTCTGACTCACGCAAATCTGGCAACGTTCGATTCCAATGTGCCCTATGGTCTGGTGCCGGATGGCGCGATCTGGATTGACGGTGCGTCCATCCGATGGGTCGGGGGGATGGAGGATGTTCCCGAGCAGGCAAGCGCCGGGGAGAGCGTGGATCTCGGCGGTCGCCTGATCACTCCCGGATTGGTCGATTGCCATACTCATATCGTGCACGCTGGCAACCGTGCTAGGGAATTTGAACTCCGCCTTGGTGGAGCCACTTACGAAGAAGTGGCTCGGGCAGGTGGGGGCATTAATTCAACCGTGACAGCGACGCGCGAGGCGAGCGAAGAAGACCTGCTTCGCAGCGCCCTGACACGGGTCGATGCGCTTATTTCCGAAGGCGTCACGACGATCGAAATAAAATCGGGATACGGACTCAATATAGAGTCGGAAATAAAGATGCTGCGCGTTGCCCGACGCATCGCGCGAGACAGGCCCATCCGAGTGAAGACAAGTTTTCTGGGCGCCCATGCTGTCCCTGTTGAATATTCCGGTCGGCCGGATGCTTATATCGATGAAGTTTGCTTGCCCGCCATGGCAATTGCGGCGGAAGCCGGTCTTGTGGATGCCGTCGACGGGTTTTGTGAAGGGATCGCATTCAGCGAGGAACAGATTCGGAGGGTTTTCGAGGCAGCTAAAGCGCTCGGATTGCCTGTGAAGCTGCACGCCGAACAATTATCAAACCTCGGAGGCACGCGGCTGGCAGCCGAATTTGGCGCTTTGTCGAGTGATCATCTTGAATTTGCGACCGAAGAGGACGTTGCAGCCATGGCGCGTGCAGGCATGGTGGCGGTCCTGCTTCCCGGCGCGTTCTATTTCCTGCGAGAGACGAAGATTCCGCCGATTGAAGCGCTCCGAAACCATGGCGTGGCAATGGCTTTGGCGACTGACTGCAATCCAGGTTCGTCGCCCATGACGTCTCTTCTGCTTGTCATGAACATGGCGTGTACCTTGTTCAGAATGACGCCTGAGGAGGCGTTGGCTGGCGTGACATTGCATGGCGCTGCCGCGCTGGGATTGAACGACTGTGGAAAGCTCCGCTCCGGCGCGCGGGCCGACCTTGCAATATGGGACGTCGAGCATCCCGCAGAGCTCGCCTACAGGATCGGGTTCAACCCCTTGCACAAGCGTGTGTTCGCAGGAGCGATGTGATGATAATTCTGGTGCCCGGCTCCGCGACGCTGTCCCAACTTGAATCCATATGGCGCACAGGTGCTCCCGTGAGGCTGTCGGAGACAGCGCGCCCTGCAATTGACAGGGCGGCGGCCATTGTCGCCGCAGCTGCTTCGGGCACGACCGCGGTGTACGGGGTGAACACCGGATTCGGAAAGCTGGCCAGCATCAAGATCCGGTCGGAAGATACCGAGACATTGCAGCGCAATCTCGTGCTGTCGCATTGCTGCGGCGTCGGGGAATCTCTCGATGTGCCGACGATACGGCTGATGATGGCCCTGAAGCTCCTGTCGCTCGGGCGCGGCGCGTCAGGTGTGTCCTGGCGGACCATCGCGATAATCGAAGCGATGCTCGACAAGGGGGTGACGCCGGTTATTCCTGATCAAGGGTCCGTGGGCGCGTCGGGTGACCTGGCGCCTTTGGCGCACATGGCTGCGGTGATGATCGGCGAAGGCGAGGCCTGGCTCGAAGATCAGCGGCTGCCAGCCGGGCAAGCTCTGTCGAAAGTGGGTCTCAGCCCCGTCACGCTGGGTCCGAAAGAGGGGCTTGGCCTGATCAACGGCACCCAGTTTTCGACTGCCTGCGCGCTTGCTGGTCTGTTCTCTGCCAAGCGCAATGCGTTGCAATGCGTGGTGTCAGCGGCCCTCTCGACGGATGCGGTCATGGCATCGACGGCGCCCTTGCTGGCAGAGATACACGCCTTGCGCGGACACAAGGGGCAAATCCGCATAGCGCGCGGCATGCGCGAACTTCTGGACGGTTCCCAGATTCGTGAAAGTCATCGTAGTGACGATTCAAGAGTCCAGGATCCTTACTGCATCCGATGTCAGCCGCAGGTAACCGGTGCTGCACTCGATCTGCTCGACTTCGCCGGTCAGACACTCGAAATTGAAGCCAATGCCGTGTCTGACAACCCACTCGTTCTCGTCGAAACCGGACAGATCGTTTCGGGGGGGAACTTTCATGCCGAGCCTGTCGCCTTCGCGGCCGACCAGATCGCACTTGCGATTGCCGAGATCGGCGCCATCTCGCAGCGCCGTGTCGCATTGATGGTTGATCCCACGCTTTCCTTCGATTTGCCGCCCTTCCTGACACCGGAACCAGGGCTGAATTCCGGGATGATGATCGCCGAAGTGACATCAGCCGCCTTGATGAGTGAAAACAAGCATCTCGCCAATCCTTGTTCAACCGATTCAACGCCAACGTCCGCCAACCAGGAAGATCATGTATCGATGGCCGCGCATGGAGCGCGGCGGCTCCAACGCATGAACCGAAACCTTGGCATGATCATCGCGGTGGAATTTCTCTGTGCTGCACAGGGCGTCGAGTTTCGCACACCGCTTGAGACCAGCCCCGCGCTCAAACATGCGCTTGCGGCACTGCGCGCGAAGGTGAGTCGCCTCACCACCGATCGGTACATGGCGCCCGATCTGGAGCAGGTCGCCATGATGGTCGCAAACGGTGACTTTTCCGCTGCGGCGGGACTGCCTGAATCCATTGACGAGATCGTCATATGACTCCCGCAAGTGTACAGCGCGGTGACGGGCCGGTCGTGCTCGGGGTTCCGCACAGTGGCACTTATCTGCCAGCCGATATTTTCGACCGTCTAACTCCGCTGGGCCAAAGTCTTGCGGACGCGGATTGGCATGTCGACCGCCTTTATGAGGGGCTCCTCCCCGGAGCCACGATGGTGAAGGCGAATTTCCATCGCTATGTCGTTGACGCAAATCGGGATCCTGCAGGCGCGAGCCTCTACCCTGGTCAAAACACGACCGGGCTTGTGCCGATGACAGATTTCGACGGCCACGCCCTGTGGCGCGATCCGCCCGACGAAGAAGAAATCGAAGCGCGGCGCGCAACGTGGCATCAGCCTTACCATGCTGCCCTGAACGCAGAGCTCGAGCGGGTGAAGGCAATGCATGGTGTTGCCGTCCTGTATGATTGTCACTCGATCCGATCGCGCGCGCCGTACCTCTTTGAAGGGACGCTGCCGGATTTTAATATCGGGACGAATAGTGGCGCAACCTGTGATCCTCGTCTCGAGCGCGCTGCTTCCGAAGCCTGCAAGCGGGCGCGAGACTATTCCATGGTCGTGAATGGCCGCTTTCTTGGCGGCTGGACGACGCGTCAGTATGGGCGTCCGTTGAGCGGCGTACACGCCATCCAGATGGAGCTTGCGCAGTCGACCTATCTTGCGACCGAAACGGCTCCCTTTGACTATGACGACGACAAGGCGGGGCTCATCCGCGAACATCTTGCCTTGGTTCTTGAGGCACTCGAGCGCACAGCATATCAACTAAGAGGCACATGATGACCGACTCACGCCACAACATGCGAGACATCTACCCCGCGACAGGCAGCGAGATCACAGCGAAGAGTTGGCTGACCGAAGCGCCAATGCGAATGCTGATGAACAACTTGCACCCGGATGTTGCCGAAAATCCGCATGAACTGGTCGTTTATGGGGGCATTGGTCGCGCAGCCCGTACTTGGGCAGATTTCGACAAGATTGTTGCCAGCCTGAAAGAGCTTGAGGCAGACGAGACTCTTCTCGTCCAGTCCGGCAAGCCAGTAGGCGTGTTTCGTACACATGAGGACGCACCTCGCGTGCTGATTGCCAACTCGAATCTTGTGCCCAATTGGGCCAACTGGGACCATTTCAACGAGCTCGATAAAAAGGGCCTCGCCATGTATGGGCAGATGACGGCCGGGTCCTGGATCTATATCGGGACCCAGGGTATCGTTCAGGGTACATATGAAACATTTGTCGAGGCCGGCCGGCAGCATTATGGCGGAGACCTCAAGGGCCGATGGATTCTGACCGGCGGACTGGGCGGCATGGGCGGTGCCCAACCGCTGGCAGCCGTGATGGCTGGCGCGTGCTGTCTTGCGGTCGAGTGTGATGAGACGCGCGTCGATTTCCGCCTTCGTACACGCTATGTCGATGCAAAGACGTCGAGCCTTGATGAGGCGCTGGAGATGATCGCTGCCTGGACAGCCGCCGGTGAGGCCAAATCTGTGGCGCTGATCGGGAACGCTGCCGACATTTTTCCCGAAATCTACGAGCGGGGCGTGCGGCCCGACATCGTGACCGACCAGACCAGTGCACATGATCCATTGCATGGCTATTTGCCGCAAGGATGGACTGTGGCTGAGTGGCGTGAGGCGCAATCGACGGACCCGAAGCGTGTCGAGCAAGCGGCACGGGCCAGCATGAAAGTCCAGGTCCAGACCATGGTGGACTTCTGGAATGCCGGCGTGCCGACGCTGGATTACGGGAACAATATTCGTCAGGTCGCAAAAGACGAAGGTCTGGAGAACGCATTCGCGTTTCCAGGCTTCGTTCCGGCCTATATCAGGCCTCTGTTTTGCCGTGGGATCGGGCCGTTCCGCTGGTGTGCCCTGTCGGGCGATCCGGAGGATATTTACAAGACCGACGCCAAAGTCCGTGAGTTGATAGATGATCCCCACTTGCACAAGTGGCTTGATATGGCGCGTGAACGGATTCCGTTTCAGGGCTTGCCGGCTCGTATCTGCTGGGTCGGCCTGGGCGTGCGAGACAAGTTGGGGCTGGCCTTCAATGAGATGGTGCGCAATGGCGAACTGTCCGCGCCTATCGTGATAGGGCGCGATCATCTGGATTCAGGGTCTGTTGCCTCACCCAATCGCGAGACAGAAGCCATGAAAGACGGTTCTGATGCGGTGTCGGACTGGCCTCTCCTCAACGCCTTGCTGAATACAGCGTCGGGTGCGACCTGGGTGTCGATTCATCATGGTGGCGGTGTCGGCATGGGGTTCTCCCAGCACTCTGGTATGGTGATTTGCTGCGACGGGACCGAGGACGCAGACAGGCGGATTGCGCGCGTTCTCTGGAACGATCCTGCGACAGGCGTCATGCGCCACGCAGATGCCGGATATGAGTCGGCGCTTGAATGCGCCGCTACGCATAATCTCAATTTGCCGGGCATACTTTAACCGCTGATCATGCCGTGAGATCCGTTTGCGGAGTAGGGTGATCAGATTTCGCTAGTGGAAAATGTTCCGCTTCGTCACCTCAATCATGGAAGAAATATTGATCATAGGCCCTGTTCAAAACAATGTGTGACACCGTTTCTCGCATATGGCGTGACAGCCTCGAGTGGGCGTTGGTTCCGAACAAGCTCGGTCCAGAACTGCATTATTACCCAGCGAATGAACGCGATTGTTTCAGGCGTAAACGAGGTGTGAACGATTTGCGGTGAATTTTCAGGTTCGCCCGCGCCCGGGCGCACCGATCCACTGTATTTCAAAGGCTTTTCTCCATGACCGCCACATCACGCTCCACTGCTTCATCTGCCGGGAACAACATCGCACGACAGATTGCTCAGGAACTTGGCGTGGCTGAGCGACAGGTGTCAGCCGTCATGGACCTGTTGGATGAGGGCGCGACGGTTCCCTTCATTGCGCGCTATCGCAAGGAACGTACGGGCGGCCTGGACGACACGCAGCTGCGGGCACTCACCCAACGCCTTGAATACCTGACAGAATTGGCCGGCCGTCGCGTGGTCGTGCTGAATGCCATAAGGGAGCAGGACAAGCTGACACCTGCGCTGGAGCGGGAAATCATGGCTGCCGGGACCAAGGTCGAACTGGAAGACATCTACACGCCTTACAAGGTCAAGCGGCGCACCAAGGCGACAATTGCGAAGGAGGCGGGCCTGGAACCGCTCGCTGAGCGGTTGCTGTCCAATCCGGCGCTGCTGCCGGCATCGGAAGCGAAAGGCTTCGTGTCAGCCAAGAAAGGCGTGTCTGATCAGGCCAGCGCCCTCGATGGCGCGCGTGAGATCATCGTCGAGAAGATGGCGGAAACGCCGCGTCTGGTCCGCAAGATCCGTGAGACCGTCTGGACCAGCGGCAAGCTGGGCTCCTCCCTCGTGAAGGGCAAGGAGGCGGAAGGTGCCAAGTTCGCTGACTATTTTGAATTCGACGAGCCCATCAACGTGATGCCATCACACCGGGCGCTCGCACTGCTGCGCGGGCAGAAGGAAGGCATCTTGCGCGTCAAGCTGACCGTGCCGCACGCTGATCCGCGTGACCACCCCGCGGTGCGGGAAATCTGCTCCGAATTCGGCATCGCCAAAAAGGGGCGCCCCGGTGATGAATGGCTGTCCGAAACCGCCCAGGCCGCGTGGAAGGGCAAGCTCGAGCCCGCCAGTTCGCGGGAATCGATCACGCGGTTGAAAGAGTCTGCTGATGGCGAAGCCATCCGGATCTTTTCATTGAACATGCGCGATCTCCTGATGGCGGCGCCGGCAGGACCGAAAGTCGTCATGGGCATCGATCCGGGCATCCGCACCGGCTGCAAGATCGCGGTCGTCGATGCCACGGGCAAGCTGCTCGATACAGCGACGATTTACCCGCACGAGCCGCGCAAGGACTGGGCCGGGTCTGTCGCGACGCTCGCGGCCCTCTGCAAGAAGCACAAGGTGGAACTCGTCAGCGTCGGTAATGGCACGGCGGGACGCGAGACGGAGAAACTGGTGGCGGACCTTTCCGCGAAACTGCCCGATCTGAACCTGACGCGCCTGATGGTTTCAGAGGCTGGCGCCTCCGTTTATTCGGCGTCCGAACTGGCAGCCAAGGAATTCCCCGATCTCGAT
Source organism: Hyphomonas sp. (assembly GCF_037969335.1). GTDB lineage: Bacteria > Pseudomonadota > Alphaproteobacteria > Caulobacterales > Hyphomonadaceae > Hyphomonas. The sequence goes on from NZ_JBBKXE010000177.1 coordinate 19,706, forward strand.
GTCAGCATTCGCGGCGCGGTTTCCATTGCGCGCCGCCTGCAGGACCCGCTGGCGGAATTGGTGAAAATCGAACCCAAGGCAATCGGCGTCGGCCAGTACCAACACGATGTTGACCAGTCTGCTCTGGCCCACTCGCTCGATGGTGTCATCGAAGCGTGCGTGAACACTGTCGGCGTGGACGTCAACACGGCGTCTGCGTCGCTTCTCGCGCGCGTCGCTGGCCTGAATGCGACAATCGCCGCGAATATCGTGGCCTATCGCGACAAGAACGGTCCGTTCAAATCGCGGAGTGATCTCAAAAAGGTGCCCCGGCTGGGGCCCAAGGCCTTCGAACAGGCTGCGGGCTTCCTGCGTATCGCAAAGGGAAAGAACCCGCTCGATGGCTCCTCGGTGCATCCGGAGGCCTATCCCGTGGTTGAGCGTATCGCCAAGAAAACAGGTCGGAAGCTGAGCGATCTGATCGGCGACAGGGCCTTCCTGGCCAAGCTGAAGCCGGAAGAGTATGCTGATGCGATATTCGGCGTCCCGACGGTAAAAGACATTCTGGTCGAGCTTGAAAAGCCTGGGCGCGATCCGCGCCCGGAATTCAAGACGGCCACGTTCAAGGACGGTATCGAAAAAGTCTCCGACCTTGAGCCGGGCATGCGCCTCGAAGGTGTCGTCACGAACGTCACCGCCTTTGGCGCATTCGTGGACATCGGCGTGCATCAGGACGGCCTCGTCCATGTTTCAGAACTCTCGGACACTTTCGTCAAGGACCCTCATACGGTCGTCAGCACCGGGCAGGTGGTCAGGGTTCTCGTCCTCGACGTGGATATTGCGCGCAAACGGATCGGACTCAGCCTCAAACAGGCAGCAGGTCGCGTGAAGCAAGACAGTCCCAAGTCGACCAATGTTGCGTCGGCTAGTCCGTTCGACGTGCTGTCCTCAATGCGCTGAGATTGTCCATTCGGTCGATTTTTCGCCACGCGTGATGCGTCGCCAATCTTAAACAGCGGTCATATGGCCGATTCGTAACTGGCGGGGCCGGCGGCGCAGGCATAATCTGGGATAAAGGGATGGCGGGGGCGCCTGATCGGGTTGTGATTGGAGCCGACCGATGTTCTATCCGGAAATTCCCACGCGCTTGTCGACAATGTTACGAAATCCGCTACCGAACGGCGTGATTGCGGGCGCACAGGTCGATGCCGTTCGCCTTTTGACGGACCCCGACACATTCGGCGGTCGCGCGCCGACCTATTTCGATACCGTCGTGTCCCACCTGATCGTCGATGGCAGGGACCTCTTCATCCTGCGCAAGCCGCTCGATCATGACGGCTTCAAATGCGCCACAGTGGAAGATCGCTGGAACTGGTGTGAAACGCAGTGCATGCGAGGATTTTCCCGCCTCGGCGCCGTATCGTCACGGCCACTGCCGATCGTCAGGCGCGAGCACAGGCTCTGCCTCGGTGGGCCTGGAAGTATTCGGGACTGGGTCCTCAAGATTACGTGCGAATCCGTCATAGTCGAGCCGGGATTTATCACTCTGCGTCGCGCCGCATGAGGCAATAAATCGAGGCGAGTAAACCCGCGAATACTCGCCTAATTGATGTGATGACGCTATTGTACAGCCACTATATATGTCCCCGGGTAGAAGTTCGGGTCTTCTGCTGAAGTTCAGGGAAGTAGCGATGTCGTCAGAACGCATTGATTGGGACAATCTGCGGGTCTTCAGGATCGTCGCCGAACTCGGCAGCATGAGTGCCGCTTCGGCGCGACTCGGCGAGTCGCCGCCCACGATTGGCCGAAAGATCGATGACCTGGAAAAAGCCCTCAATACGCAATTGTTCGTGCGTTCGACGCGCGGCGTCGAATTGACGGAAGTCGGCAAGGTGGCGCTGCGCCATGCCCACGTCATGGCCGATGCGGCTAATCTCATTGACCAGCAAGCCTCCGACAGGAGCCAGCCAGCAGAAGGCGTGATTACGCTCGCGACAGGCGACGGACTCGGCCCTTACTGGATCGCGCCCCGTCTTCCGGACTTCCAGCAAGTCAATCCGCGTATTCAGATCAAGATGAGCGTGCTTGAGCACACGCCGGACATCGGGGCCGGAGAGGCCGACATTGGCATACAATTCACGGAGCCGAAGAACCACGACCTCATTTCACGCCGATTGGGCACGCTGCACTATATCAGTTTCGCCTCCGCCGAATATATCGAGGAACACGGCGCTCCGAACAGCATGTTCGAGTATTTCCGGCACCAGTGCATCCTGCACCAGGCCTATGTGATGCAGATCGAACGATGGGCGCCGAAAATGTCGGAGCTCAAGAAGATGATCAATTTCGCGTTCGTCACCAATTCAGCGAGCTCGATGATTGAAGTGTGCAGGAACGGCGGGGGGATCGCCCTCCTGCCATCCTATATCGGAACGGTGGCGCCGACACTCGTACCGCTTGAGCTTCCGGAAATCGCGCCAATCGAGTTCTGGCTCACTTACACGGAACGCGTATGGCGCCTGCCGCAGGGCAGGATCGTTCTCGACTGGTTGAGAAGCATTTTCGAGGCGAATGACGCCTTCTGGTTCGCCGATGAGTTTGTCCATCCCAACAGGGCCGGCAACCGCATAGAGGCGTTGAAGCCGTTCATGCCGCCGGGGCCGTCAGCCGCTGGATAAGGCCTTCAGAACGCGGGCCATGGTCTCGAGCTTTTCGGTGGACTTGGTGCGGTCGATCCAGTCGTGACACTCGGTGCGGACCTTCATCGACGGATCCTTTGAACCGCTGTCCGCGTCGCTGTCATCCTCGAACAGGTCGGCAATTGGCACGCGCAGGGCTTCGGCAACAGTGGACAGCATGCCGGCGCTGAGGCGGTTTGTCCCGGTCTCGTATTTTTGCAACTGCTGGTGGCTGATTCCGAGTTCAGTGCCGAGTTCTGCGAGCGTACGATTCTGCGCAATTCTGAGGGCGCGGATTTTGCCGCCAACGAGTTGGTCGACCCGTGTTGGCGCCCGTGAACTGGATTGTCTTGGTTCGTGCTGCACTTCAATTACCCTTCAAAAGAGTACCATGCATTTCGCGCACTGGGTGTTTAGGCAAGCGCAACCGCTATCAAAAATATGAAACGCGAAGGGCTTCCATAGCGCAGGTGTTGGGTAAGCTGCTATCGGGGAGTGAAAATGGGGCCTATTTGTACACCTTCGGTTTCAAATCCCGGAAAAGTCGCCATCCCCGGACTAATAGTCCTTTTTCCACCTTATGGAGAGCTTGTTCTCGCCGGTCGACGTGGTTTCCGATGTCACGGAGATTTGATCCGCAGGTTCCCATTCGACTTCGACAGAACTGCCGTCTGCACCGGCAGCATTCAGTTGGAGGTAGACATCATCAGCAAGGTACTGACCGACGCCAAGCTCCGCATTTCCGGCATCGTTCGAGCCGATCGAAAGCCGGTCCACACCCAGGACGGCCTGCAATTCGGCGGCCGGGTCGAAGCCGACGCTGCGACCGCTGAGACGCGCAATGGAGGAGGCCAGTTGCGCGGCCTCGACGGGAGACAGGTCGATCGACGAGCGACCGAACAGCAGTCGGGACAGGATCTCGTCCTGCGGCAGGTCGGGCGTACTCGACAATTCGAACACAGGGTTTGTCGGTTTCCCGGAAACCTGAACGCGAGCCACGAACCCGTTGACCGACCTGTCGGCGTCAATCGCGATGCGCGCCGTGTCGAGCGGGCCGTCAAAAGTGATCTTTCCGGTATCGAAGACGAAGGGGCGTCCGGCGAGATCGAGGTCGCCGCGCACCATGGTTGCCTGTCCCGACAGGCTGACATTCGATACGGTTCCTGACGCCGTCAGATCGAGCGCCCATTCGCTGTCGAGTCCCCGACCGGTAACGAACACGCGCCGCGCGGCGTCAATGTCGATGTCGATGTTCAGGGACTGGCGCAACTGGCTGGGTGCGTTGGTCGGTTCATCGCCGTCGCTCCAGCGGACATCAATGGCCTTCGGGCCGGAAGACGGGAGATTGTCGAGCGATACGCGCGCCTCGTCGACAGTCAGTTTACCCGAGACGAGGCGTCCGCTTTGGTCTTCGGAGAATGTCACATTGCCGCTAAGTCGCGCCATATCCCCGTCGCGTTCGTAGACAAGCAACCGGGTCAGGTTGGCATTCAGCCGACCAGCATCCTGGCCGAGCGTACCGTCCAGCGCCACTGATCCGCTTCCGGCGCTCTTGCCCGAACCGTTGAGAGATATTTTCCTGTCGGCAAGACTGGCCTTCAGGGTGATGTCGGTCAATTTGAGTCCCGTCGTGCCGAATTCGTAAATCCCGCCGGTGACATCCGCATTTGCCTTGTAGACGGGCTCGGACAGCGATCCTGACATAGTCGCCCCTGCATCGATCCGACCGCCAATATCGTGGCCATAGGCAAGCGCAGCCGTATGCAATGCGCCAAGGTCGCCGTTCAGGGTGGCGCGCCCGGTCAGGGATTGCGTGCGGTCCAGACGGGCGAGGGATTCGGCAGACGGCTTGATGGGCAATGCCAGGTCTGCGACGAGGACGAGGTCCTTGCCGTAATTGCTTCTCGCATTGACCTTCAGTGTGTTGGCATCGAGACGACCGGTCAGGTCGAGCGAAAGCGACGTATCGAGTCCGGGAATGGGGCTGGTGGCCGAGAAGGCGAAAGATCCGGACGGTGATAGGCCGATGGGCCGAAACTCGCCATGACCATTGAGGCGCGCGTCGACATCGCCCAGATTGGCGAGTGCAAACAGGGCGCCGAAATCGACGGCTTTGACATCGATTGCCAGCAGCGCCGTTTCGCCGGTGCCCGAAAGCTTGGCTTTCACCTCGCCACCGAGAACCGAAAGGCGTCCGTCAAGATCGGGTGCCTCGCCGAGACTCCAGTGAGCCGGTTCCGGTGTACTGAGCGGTTCGCCAAGAGCGGATCCTGACAGGTTGAACGTGCCATTGGGCGATACGCCCGACAGGTCAGCCTGTCCCGAAACCGCAAAATCGAATGGGCGTGAGGGCTGGTCGCTCTTCAGGCTGGCCTTGAAATCGTAACCATCCTTGTTGTTCTTTATGTCTGCCGTGAACGTATCGAGCTGGAAGGCCGATGGCAGTTTCGCGCCGATGCCATCGGCATGGGCCACGATAGACATCGGATCCTGGCCTTCCTTCACGATGCTGACAGTGGCGCGAAGGCTGTCGATTTGCACGTCTTCAGTCTTCAGGCCGTCACCTTCGGCATTCACCAGAACGACAAGGTCGCCCGCGGGGCTTATTTCGGCCCGGCCTGTAATTCCTAGGGGGCCATATGTGCCGTTCAGGTTTTCGATCAGGGTGCCTTCGTCGGCGCGCACGAGATCGGCTGTCAGGTCCAGCGTTTCGCCCGCTAGTTTGCCGATAGCAGCCAGCGGACCTGTTACACGGCCGCCGCGAATGCCGAGCGTGGTCGTCGCGGCGACCTGTTCGACGCGGCGGGAGGCGATTTCAAACACGCCACCTTTTGACGCGACACCTATTTCGCGCGCGCTGGCGGGGCCCGAAAGACTGACCGTGCCAGCGTGGAGGTCAAACCTGTTCCCGCTGATGTCGAGCGGTTCGGTCTGCACAAAGTCGAAGCGCAGCGCGCTGGCGTCGCCAATGCGGTAGAGGCCGCCCCCGTCGAACTGAACGCCGGCGCCGGTCAGTTTCATCTTCGCGATGCTTATCGTATTGCCATCGACAGCGAGGGACGCATTCAGCCTCGGCGAGGCACCGATCAGTGGCTGTATCGTCTCCGGTAGTCCGGAAAACCCCGCACCCGCCAGGATTGTCTCGATCTGTGGCTTGTTGAGTGTGCTGTGCACGCGGAATGTTCCGGACGCCCGCCCGCCGAACTCGCCAGGCAAGCTGCGAAGGGCTTGGTCTACCGTGCCACGCAAATCCAGCGTGCGCGCCTTCGGGCTCAACGTGCCCGAGGCCGAAACCGTGCCCTCCGGCAACTGAAGGACGGAGGGGGAGAGGGTGAGGATACCGGTATTGCGCGCATAAACGCCGCTCGCCACAAGGTGGGGCTTAACTCCGATCAGGCCGGACAGGCTTCGATTGCCCGACAGGACGCCTTCACCGGTGAGATCGGCCTTGAACGGTATCTGTTGGGCCTTTAGCGAGGCGGTCACAGGCCCTGAAAGACGGGTGAAGGGCAGGTCCGCTCCCTCATGCGCGGTGAGGATCGCGCCGCCCGTGTAGGTTGGCACGTCGTCGGTTAACTCGAGTGTTCCGTCCAGCGAGAGGTCGGCTGCAAACCCCGCGAGGTCGGAGAGGCCCGTGAAATCCAGCTCGATGGCGGCGGGGCCTTCCAGTGACTTGGTGTCAATGTTCGCCTCACCTGTGGCGGCCAGCGTGCCCGACGCCATGCTTGCGGACAGGTCGAACGCCGCCAGGTGCTTTTCGATATCTGCGCCGAGAACGAAACGCGCGTTTGCACCGAGCAATTGCCGCAACGTGTCCGGAAAAGGCAGGACGGTTGCATCGAGATCGGCGTTCGCAGTCAATCGTCCCGCCACGATCTTGGCAGTCATCGAGGCCGCGTCCTCGCCCGAGACCTTCATCAGGAAATAGCCATCGCCTTCGTCCAGTGTGCCATCGGCTGAGGCACTCAGACTGGCGCTCTGCCCGGCCGCAAGTCGCAGCAGCGTCGCGAACGTGCCGTCGGCGGGAGCCTCGCCCTCGGCGTCCAGTTTGAACTGGCCAGCTGCATCCCGCTGGGCATCGATCCTGAAGCGGTCGCCAAGACCTTCAAGCGGTGCAATGTCCAGCTTGGCTTTGACGATTGCGTCGCGTCCGCTGGAAAACGCCCCCGAAACGCTGAACGCGGCGGCTGGCCCGGCGACACCTTCAGCGAGCGAGAGTTTGCCAATGTTGAGGTCTTCGAGCGTCACACTCCATTGACTTTCGCCTGACGTTTCGCTCGGCGACGTTGCAGGGCGGCGAAGGACCGCTATGTCTCCTGCACTGGCAAGATTGAGCTCCACCTTGCGGGACAGAAGCGCGCGCGGTGTCCAGCGAAGGTTGATGTCTCTCGCGTCAAGCCATTTGCCATCGACATCCGCTATCGACAGCTGATCGAGATGCATGCGCTTGAGCGGGTCGCCTGTCAGCCCCGATGCCGATATTGTTCCGAGGCTGCTGACCGTCCGACCGTCGATTTGCGACAGGACATAGGCTCGCCCGCCATCACTGTTGATCCAGAGGCGCGCACCCATGACTGCCACAAGCAGGAAGACAACAATCCCCACACCTGCCGACGAAAATGGACGACGACGGATGAAATTGATGGATGTTTGGATGAAGGCCATCAGAATGACTGCCCGATGGATACGTAAAACTGGACCGGGTCTTCCCCGTCGCGCCTGTCGACCGGCGTTGCGATATCGACCCGGATCGGACCAAAGCCGGGATAATAGCGGAAGCCAAAGCCGACGGCCGTGCGCATATTATTGAAGACGTCGTCGACGCTGTCCGCCGCCGCGCCGCTGTCAACGAACAGCACGTAACCGAGCTTGTCGCTGCGCCGCCAGCGCAGTTCGGCTGACACATCAAAAAGACTCCGGCCGCCAATCAAAGCGCCGCTGGAGTCACGTGGCGACAAGCTCTGGTACTCAAATCCGCGCACCGAACCGCCACCGCCGGCGAAGAACAGGCGGTCGATCGGAACGGCGTTGGATCCGAGAAAGGCGCCGAACTCGCCACGCAAGGCGGCAACGAACGGCCCGTCCGCAATCTTGTGGTAAGTGGAGCCGGTCAAAAGCATGCGCGTGTAACCCGCCGTGGTGTCGCCAACTGACATGCCAGGTTCGACGCCAAGAAAGACGCGCTGGCCAGCCTGGGGGTCGAGCGGTTGCTTGACGGTCGAATAGGTCGCGGCGAGCGGAAACGACAGCGTGTAGAGTTCAATGGGATCCTGCAGGGAGCTCGAGCTGGCCTCTTCCGTTCGCGTAGCATCAATGGAAGCGCCGGCAGAGAGCGTGAGTTGCTTGTTGAATGGCTGAGAGAGTGCTGCGCCGACCTTGATGCCCTGCAGGTCGTAGGCATCGGTCTCCTCGGCGCGGATGCCGGCCTCGGCCGTGAGCGTGCGCCCGTAGCGGCCGATGTTCGGTCTCGTGTATTTTGCCGTCAAGTCGCGCGCGACCGTCGCCACTTCGCCCTGCAGCCGGAACGTGTCACCGCGACCCGTTACGTTTCGGCGCTCCCAGTATGCGTCTGCGCCGACACCGTCAGTGGTCGAAGCGGTCACACCAGCGCCGACGGAGCGGCGTTTGGCGTCTGTCAGCGTGAGCTGGACCGGATAGTATCCGTTTTCGTCTGGTGTGTTTGAGACTTCCACGCCTATGCCGTCGAACAGGCCGCTGCTGCGCAGGCGGAGGCGCAGCTGGTCAATCTTGTCGGGTGTATAGGCATCTCCCGGTTTCCACGTCCGGAGGGCGCAGATCGTTGTGACTTTGCACCCGCCCGATTCCAGGACGACCATGTCTCCGAGTCGCACGAAAGGGCCGGGTGCCAGCGCGTATGTCAGCTCGACAGTCTTGTCCTTGCGCGAAGCCAGCACGTCGATCCCGCCGCTTTCGGCGAACGCATGGCCACCTTTGCGAAGTCTGCCGAGAAATTGTGCTTCCAGTGCCTCAATGTCGGATGTCCGCGCTGGCGCGCCGACGGCAAGGGATTTCCTGTCTTTCTCGAGCTCCGCCTGCAGCTTTTCGTTTACATCGGAGTCGAGCGTCAGGGCGACGGAGGCGACCTGGAACATGTCGCCGGCGGATACGTCCAGGCGCGGTTTCTTGTCGACTGACTCGATCAGTTCGGGCGACACATCGGCCGCGAGATAGCCTTCGGATGCGAGGAACTCTTCCAGCGTGTCGGCAGAGGCCGCCGCCTTGCGCCGCGATTCGAGTACGCTGCGAGGCGCTGCATCGTCTGTTTCGAGTACGGCCTTTGCCTTGGTGTCCAAACCGGATGGCAGACCATTCAGTTCGACTGGCACTTGCTGGCTGATCGATCCGGCACCATTTCCGCTATGCCCGGGAAAGCCGGCGCACGCCGTCACGGCACTCAGCAGGCACACGCCCGTGGCCGGGTGCGTGAGAGCGCTCCCGGCTGCGGTGGTGAAGCGGGCAAGCCGTTGTGACATCGAAGTATTTACCATCCAGATTTCAATGCGAGGATTGCGCCAGTTTTCCTAAATGAAGGCTGAACAGGCCTGTCTAGTGTGCAGATAAGCCTGCCGAATGCAGTTTTCGCCCCAAACACTGCACGTTAACGGCAAATTTTCGGGTAAATACGCGCAATCTCGGCGCTTTTCCCGGTTGCCGCAGGCACGGTAGTCTCTGTTTGCCAGCCAGCCTGCACACACCGTATAATCGTCTGATTGGAAGTTTTCGGGGCAATGAATGACGTATTTGATGGTGCTTGGCGGCTTGGTCCTGCTTTTCATTGGCGGAGAGGCACTCGTCCGGGGGTCGGTCAGCGTTGCGCGCAAGCTCAACATCTCCGAATTGGTGATCGGCCTGACTTTAGTCGGTTTTGGCACGTCGGTTCCCGAACTCGTGACCAGTTTGAGAGCCATCGACCAGAACGCGGTGGGCATCGCCGTCGGCAATGTCGTCGGGTCGAATATTGCCAATGTGCTGCTCGTGCTCGGTGTCGCCGCGATGATCCGTCCGATCCTGACCAATCCGCGCGCGCTGGCCAGGGATGGGCTCATCATGCTTGCCGTCACGGCGCTGCTCTGCGCCTTGATCTGGTTTGATCTATTCAGCCGTCCCGTCGGTATCGCGCTCCTCGGCGCGTTACTGGTCTACCTCACCTATTCATTTGTCGCAGACCAGCGCCGCGACAATGAGGCTGCCGTGATGCACGTGGCCGAGGGCGAAACCGTCGATGCTCGCTATGGCCTGTTTCTCGGGCTGGTCATCGCCGCGGCGGGACTTGTTGGCGTCGTGTTTGGCGCCCGGCTGCTGGTGGACGGGGGCGTGGTCATCGCGCGGGATTTCGGCATCAGCGAAACCATTATCGGTCTCACCATCGTCGCCGTCGGAACCAGCCTGCCCGAACTGGTGACCTCCGTTGTCGCGGCCTATCGCGGCAAGTCAGACGTCGCGCTGGGCAATATTATCGGCTCGAACATCTTCAACGTGTTGGGAATCCTCGGCATCACGGCGGTGGTCCATCCGTTCAGCGTCCGGGGCGATATCTCCGCCGAGGCGATGTCGCAGGGACATCATGCGAGCATCATATCGTTCGAAGATATCGGCGCGCTGATCCTGTCGGTCTTCCTGCTCATGCTGTTCGCGATGACCGGAAAACGGATCGCGCGTTGGGAAGGCGCAGTGCTCCTGCTTGCCTATGCCCTCTATTTCGGCCTCTTGTTTGACCTTGTCCCCGTTCCAGGAATTCTCCCCTATGCCTGATAATCCAATCTACCAGGGGCTCGGCCAGCTCGGCCAGCAGACTCCCGCTCCGCAAAGCCCCGAGGACGCCCGCCTCGAACGCGTGCCCAATCCCCATGCCGGTACGCTCTACCTCACCCGGTTCGTCGCCCCCGAATTCACCTCGCTCTGTCCGGTCACCGGACAGCCGGACTTTGCGCATATCGTGATCGACTATGCCCCGGGCGACTGGCTGGTGGAGAGCAAGAGCCTGAAGCTCTATCTCACCAGTTTCCGCAATCACGGCGCTTTCCACGAGGATTGCTCGGTCGCCATCGGCAAGCGGATTCATGCCTTCACCGAGGCAAAGTGGCTGCGGATTTCGGCCTATTGGTATCCGCGCGGCGGCATCCCGATTGATGTCTTCTGGCAATCCGGTGGGGTGCCAGCCGGACTCTACGTGCCCGACACCGGCGTTGCGAGCTATCGCGGTCGGGGCTGATTCAGGCGGGCGGCGTCCAGCGCACGATCTTTTCGCTCATGACCGCTCTTGGGCGTTCCGGGCATCCCATCGTCGCTGTGCCGAGATAGACAAATCCCGCCACGCGTTCGCCATCAGTCAGGCCGAGCGTTTTGGCGACCTGCGGGTCGAAGGCCATCCACTCGGACAGCCAGACCCCGGCCCAGCCCGCTGCGTTCGCCGCGAGCAGCAGGTTTTGGCAGACCGCGCCCGCCGAGAGTTCCTGTTCCCAGACCGGCGTCTTGTGCCCATGGTCGGGTGAGGAAATCACGGCCACCATGACCGGCGCGCGAAGGGGCAGGCTGGCGGCTTCCAGCACATTCTTGGATTCCGCGTCCGGCGTATTCGCGTCATGGATTCGCGCCAGTTCCTTGCCGAACGACAAGCGTGCGTCGCCTTCGAAAACGATGAATCGCCACGGTGAAAGCCGCCTATGGTCCGGCACACGGGCCGCCACACGCAATAGTTCATCGAGAGACTCCGGCGAAGGGCCGGGCTCCGTCAGGTGATGCTTGCTGGCCGAGCGGCGCAGCGCGAGCAAGGCGCGGGCCTCGGCGCTCGGTCGAACTGGCAGCATGGTCGTACCA
>NZ_JBBKXE010000178.1:0-3224 GCF_037969335.1 Hyphomonas sp.
TGGTCCTCAAGCCCGCCGAAGCGATGGCGCGGCGCCTGCTCTACCTGATGGCGCCCGACATAAAGCTTTCCGTGTCCCCGGCGAACGCCGGGGCCTCAGGCGCCCTGCACCCATCTCCCGTGTCCCCTGCGAAGGCAGGGGCCGCGATTCCCCGCTTCCGCTTCACCGAACCCCTCGGCCCCGGTCCGAAGAATAATGGCCCGCGCATCCGCTTCTTCAATGAACCGCCAAGGCCGCCGAAACCCGCGCGCACACCCCAGCCGAAAACCAGCGCCCCGCTGCTCGCCCGTATCCGCGCCCTCCAGGCGGTCATCGACCAGCCCGAGGCCCACGCCAAACGCTTCGCCCGCTGGATCGCAAGTCGCAAGGCCAGAGGCCATCCGCGCCCGGTCGCGTTCGCGTTCCTGAAAATCCCCGGCATCAACCGCAAGCGCCTCGAACCGATGGTCAAGCAGGACCTGCGCTTCTTCAACGAGGCCGCCTTCTACAAACTCCAGCCCCCGCCCGAGCCGGGTTAAAGCCGAACACAAAGGCCATCTCAGGGGCTCATGCCTCAAGCGAAGTCGAAGGACGGGCCCCGTGCGATGGAACCCCATGCGCGCGGCCCGCGCCCGTGCCCCAAATCCAAAGCAAAAAAAACCCGGCTGCGAATGAACGCGCCGGGTTTGAGTATCGGGCCCCGAAGGGGGGAGGAAACGCCCAATCGGAGGAGATCGGGAAATGCCCGGGGCCCTTGGCATACAGGCTAAATAGGGATTTCGGCCTGCGGTGCAACCTGCATGACAGCAGTTCACCCATGCAAATACGCATTTAACAAAACTGTAATATTAGCTTTGGTGCATAGATGGCCGCCGCAGCGGCTCCGTCTCGGCCGTCACGAAGTCGCGGAACGCCGCCACGCGCTTCGACCGGCGCAGGTCGCTCGGATAGACGAAGTAGAGATCGAAGATCGGCCCGACATGGTCCGGCAGCACTTTCACCAGGCGCGGCATCGCGCTCGCCATGTAATCGGGCACATCGGCAATGCCGAGCCCGGCATCCACCGCCCGCAGCATCGCGAAGACATTGTTCAGTTTCAGTGACGCGGGGCGCGGCGGGCTGTCATCGCGGCCCACCCGGCAGGCAAAGCTCATTACGTTGAGCAGCGAGTTTTCATCGCCATAGGCAATGATGCGGTGATTATCGAGATCCTGCGGCGTGCGCGGCACGCCTTTCTGCTTCAGGTATTCCGGCGAGGCATACAGGCTCGTCGCCACGGTGCCGAGCTTGCGCTGGATCAGGTCGGCCTTGTCCGCCGCCCAGAGCCGGATCGCACATTCAGCTTCCAGTTTCAGGAGGTCATATTCCCGGTCTTCCAGGCGCAGGTCGAGGTGCAGGTCCGGGTGCTTGCGCGAGAAGCCGCCAAGGCGCGGCACCAGCCAGGTCGAACCGAAGGCGACCGGCGCCGATACGATCAGCTCGCCTTGCGGCGTGTCATGCTGGTCCTTGAGCGCCGTGTTGGCCAGTGCGGCGGCTGCCGCCATCTCCATCGTGGACCGGAACAGCGTATGCCCGCTATCGGTCATCACCAGTCCGCGCGCATGTCGCTGGAACAGGGACACGCCCAGCTGCTCCTCCAGCGCCGCAATTTGGCGCGACACAGCCGACTGCGATATCCCCAGGCGCTCGCCTGCAGATGTCAGGCTGCCCGCTTCGGCTGCCGCGTGAAAGGATTTCAATTTGCCCCAATCCATGGTGAGCGGTTGTGACGCCTCTTGAACCCAGCGGCAAGTGAAGAATCCACAGGATGGCTAATTCCGGATTTCCCGGTAAGCTTGTATCTGTTTGATTTTTCAAGGAGATACGCGATGCCTGATCCGTTCCTGATGAAACCGGTCGGCCATGTCCGCTGCGACCGGGCGGAAGCCATAGATGATGACTGGGACTCCGTCCCCGCCCGCATCGAACTCGACACGGCCCTGTTCGACGCCGAGGCCCTGATGGGGCTGGGCACCTTTTCCCACGCCGAAGTGATCTTCCTGTTCGATCAGGTGCCCGACGCCAAGATTGTCACCGGCGCGCGTTATCCGCGCGGCAACACGGACTGGCCGAAAATCGGCATCTTCGCCCAGCGCGGCAAGAACCGCCCCAACCGTCTCGGCGCCACGATCTGCGAAGTCCTCTCGGTCGATGGCACCGTGCTCCATATCAAGGGCCTCGACGCGATCGACGGCACGCCCGTGCTCGACATCAAGCCCGTCATGTCCGGCTTCCAGCCGCGTGGGGAATTGCGCGAACCCGGCTGGGCAAAAGAGATCATGAAAACCTACTGGTAGGCCGCGCCTGGCAGCTTGTCCGGATTGCGCATGATGTAGAGCCAGGCGATCCGCCCGGACGCATCCGGCGCCAGCGTCAGCACGAAATCGATCCGCACGCCCAGCCAGCGCACCAGCGCCGGCGCGCCATTCACCTCCGCCACCTCCAGCCGCCAGTCCGTCGCCGCGCCCGACCGGCGCATCACCGATGCAAACACGGTCAGGATATCCTGCGCGCCGACCAATGGCCGCAGCGCTGCGCTCGCCTTGCGCCCGCCATCGCTCAGCGCCACGGCGTCCGGCGCCAGCAATTGCCGCGCCGCCTCGAAATCATCCGCCGCGACCGCCGACAGGAAGCGCGCGATCAGCTCGCGCACCTGATCATCCGGCGCATCAAATCGCGGCCCGCTTTCCTGCAGCCGCCTGTGCGCCCGGCTGACCAGCTGGCGGCATGCGGCTTCTGACTTGCCAAGCGTCGCTGCGATCTCGTCATATCCGGCATCAAACGCCTCACGCAGAATGAAGGCCGCCCGCTCCGCCGCGCTCAGGCGCTCCATCGCCCAGAGCAGCGCCAGCTCGCACTCCTGCGCAATCTCGAACCGGGCGCCTGCGGCCTCCGCCTCTGCGGCAAACAGCGGTTCAGGCAGCCACGGCCCCGGATAGGCCTCCCGTTTCGACCTTGCCGCGCGCAGCGCATCGATCGCGATATGGGTTGCCGTCCGCCTCAGCCATGCCGCCGGATTGTCGATCGCTCCCGGATCAATCCGCGACCAGCGCAGCCACGTATCCTGCACGGCATCTTCGATCACTTCCAAATGCGCAAGGCCGAACACCCTGGTCAAGATGGACACCATTTTACCGAATTGGTGCCGGAAGAGGTGGTCAATGATGTTGGTGGATTCCAAAGTGTGAAAGGTGTGAGAGGTGAGA
>NZ_JBBKXE010000179.1:0-17012 GCF_037969335.1 Hyphomonas sp.
ATTACCAGACGAGATTGCCAAGAACTATGTCTGGCTGCACGGCCAGCACCGGTCGGCCTGGACCCATGAAATGGATCTCAGGCCATGGTGCGAGACGTGGTAGCGATAGCGGCCTAGAAGACCGCCTTCACCGCATCCTCTTCCATCATCTGCTGGCGCACCAGCGGGATTGGCGGGCCGCCATAGGACAGGAATTCGTCGTGGAAGGCCTTCCAGCCTGACCGAGGGTCATCCGGGAAGTGTTTCGCTGTCCAGTCATTGCGCAGCTTACGGATCATCAGCTTGCCCATCGTATAATTGAGATAGGCCGGATCATAGGTGCCGCGCGCGGCCTGCTGGGTCGAATTTCCGGCATCCTGATAGCATTCATCGCGGAAGAGATTGTAGCTATCCTCCACCGTCATGCCATCGGCATGCAGGCCGATGGCGGAGAGGTAGCGGCAATCGCGCAGCAGGGCGTTGGAGAGCTGGCCGATACGGGTTTCGGGGTCGCCATCATGCAGGCCTGCCTCGATCATCATTTCCTCCGTGTAATGGGCCCAACCTTCGGCGAAGGCGTAACCGACGAAGAGCTTGCCCAGAACGGATTCGGACCGGTTCGCGTGCAGGAAGTTCAGGAAGTGGCCGGGCCAGACTTCGTGAACGCTGGTGCCGAGCAGGTCCATCTTGCCGGGAATATAGGCGGCGCGGGTTTCCGCATCCCATGACGGGTCTGGCGGCGAGATGTAATAGACCGATGGCAGGCCGGTCTCGTAAGGCCCGGGAATGTCGATATAGGCGGAATTCTGCCTGTTATATGGTGGCGACTCTTCGACCAGCGCCTGCTCGGTGCCCGGAATGGAAACAATGTCGTTTTCAACGATGAATGCGCGCAGTTCCGGCAGCTGTTCACGGGCTTCCTCGACCGGGCCGATTTCCGGCTTATTGGCGCCCATCTTTTTCATACAGTCGCCAAGGCCGAGGCCCGGCGCGTAGACGGTGCAGGCGTCCTTCAGGGCAGCCTGATTGCGTTTCAGGTCTGCTTCGCCGATGGCTTTCAGTTCCGCCAGCGGGATATCGACGGCCTCCGTGAGGCGAACCATGTCGGAGAATTTTTCCGCGCCGAGGGCGAAACCGTCCGGTGTGGCCGGCACCGAGCCGATATGATCGGACAGGTGTTGCATGGCGATTGCTGCATCAGCAGCGGCGGCGTCAAATTCAGCCTGCAGGGCGTCATTCGTCACCTCGGCGAAAGCCGCCTTGGCATCACCGGAATAATATTCGGCAAAACCGCCAAAGCCCGCCTGACCATATTTGAGATAGGTTTCCGGCAGTGGCAGCTGGAGGTTGGCTTCGATCTGGGCGGCGGCGGCAGGCACGTTCTGCGCATAGGCAATGAAAGCCTTCATCCGCGTTTCGGCATCGGCATAGGGCCGGGCGATATAGACGTTCGGATCAAGCGCCGGGACATAGAAGTCCGGGTTCCTGTGCGGCCAGTCGGCTTCTGTCAGCCAGAAGAGTTCGCCTTGCAGGACATGGACGAGGTAATCGCGTTCAAATTTCTCGGCATCGCTGAGGCCCGCTGGATCAAGCGCGAGGGCGGTCGCAATGGCCTGCTCGCGCTGGTCACTCGCGGCCTTGAGGCCTTCTGGCGACCAGTCCGGCAGCTGGCCGTCGAACTCGTGGCGGCCTTGATAGACAGCGAAATTGGGATTGAGCGGGAAATAGGCGTCAAGGAAGGCCGAGAGGAACGCGCCCCATTCGGTTCTGGTGTCGATGGCCATCGGATCTGCGGCAGGGGCTTGTTCCGGCAAGGGCGGCGGCGTGGCCGCGACCGGCATGGGCAGGGCTGTTTCGTCGACCGCGCTCGTGCACCCGGTGGCCGCCAGCGCGACCAGTGAAACAGCCATCATAAGTCCGCGAATTTTCATGGGATGTCCTTCATGTCTGGCGGCGCAAGGCGCCCGCATTTTGTTATATGATTGCATGGCCAGGGCGGACCCGACCAGTCACAATTTTCCGAATTTTGTCGCGGCCCCGGCGCCTAGACCATGCCGCCATCGGTCGGTAGGCCGAACAGGATGCGGCCGGTCAGTTCCCATGTCGACGGGGCTGTCACGATATGCTGGGTGATGGCATGGGCATCACGGAACCGGCGCTGCAGGTCCGAGGATTCAAACAGGGCCGCGCCGCCGCCGAGGTCGTAAAGCGTGCGGCAGATGTCGGCGCCCGTTCGCGTCATGTGGGTGCACGCCATGCGCAGGGCCGCGCGACGCTCCATCGGGATGGCGCCCTCCCCTGTCGCGACCGTCCATGTCTGGTCGATCTCGTCGAAGAGATAGGCGCGAGCCGCGCGCCATGCGGCTTCGCACTTGGCGAACTCGGCCTGCATGGTCTGGCGTTCAGCGAGGGTCTTGGACGAGCCCTGCGATTTCTTGGCCGTGGCGAGCGCAGCGAAGGCATCCAGCGAGCCGCGCGTATTGCCGAGCGCAACCGCGCAGACGCCGAGCGACAGGAGGCCAAAGGCCGGGAACTTGAACAGCGGGCCTTTCTCATGCGGCGCGTCCGACACCAGCGAGACCGACCGCGCCTTTGGCACGCGAATGTCTTTCACCTCGATATCGCCCGAGCCCGTGCCCTTCAGGCCCATGACATGCCAGGTGTCGAGCAGGGTCGCGTCCGATGCCGGGAAGACCATCATGCGCGCGTCCGGCGCGCCGCTGGGAAGACGCTTCATCTCGCCATTCTCCCAGATCGTGCAGCCGCCGCAGAGCCACGTGCAATTGGCCGAGCCGGAGCCCCACTGCCAGCGCCCGGAGACACGGTAATGGTCGCCCTCGTCGACAGCCTTGCCCATCGGCGCGAAGACGCCGCCGGTAATGGTGTCAGGATCGGAATAGATCTCGCCTGCTGTGGCCGGGTCCATATAGGCCGCATTCATCGCGGTCGTGGCACCGATCATGGCGCACCAGCCGGCGCTGGCATTGGCGGTCGCCACCGCTTCAACCGTTTCGACAAAATCGTGCGGCGCCAGTTCCAGACCACCAAAGCTTTTCGGCGTGATCATGCGGAACACGCCCGCCTGGGCCAGTTTCGCGGCAAGGTCAGCCGGCAGGCGGCGCACCTCTTCCATTTCGGCGGCGCGGGCGGCAAGCTCCGGCGCGAGGGTGCGGACATTGGCGAGGAGGTCGGTGGGCATAAGTGTGTCAGGCATCGGCGAAGACTAGACCGGATTACGGGCCCGTCAAAGCGTCAGTTCGTCATGATACTTTGGCGGCGCCGCGTGACGCCACGACAGGGTGAGCGCGGAACGCAAGGTCAGGTCATCGCACGCCGAAAGCCGGATCGACGTTGCGCCCTTGTCACCCCATTTATTGGGCACCTTGAAGAAAATGTCCGGTTCGGCGCCGACCAGCATGGCCTGTTCCTCGGGCGTCAGGAAGACGTTCGAGAATTCGTGATGCGGCGGCAAGGTGCAGAAGATCTTGCCTTTCGGCACATCGACCCGAAAGCTCGCCCAGTCGAAATGCGGCTTTTCGAGCGACCGGGGGAAGCTGAGCGCGGTGGCGCGGAGCTGCTCCACAGTGATCATCTGCCAATCCTCATAGCGACAGGGCCCCGAGGATCACCGCCAACAGAAGGGCCGACATCAAAACAACGAAATAGATGCTGTCCAGTGTCAGCGTTCTGAGGACCGAGCTGAATGTCCCGCGTCCGTAGACCACGCGGTTGAGCCGATAGAGATAGACGTTCGAGTAGATAACGAGCGCAAGGACGACCCAGCCGACGCCGACAATGGGTGCCAGCAGGGCACCGATGGCCATCGCGAAGAACATGGCCGAATGGAAGTGCAGCGAGACGATCAGGTGGTCAAAGAACAGGAATTGCCGACGCCAGACATAGACCAGCGCCAACAGGCACGCATAGACCGGCAACAGCACGAACATCATCCGGGGGATCCAGCGCTGGGTCTGCTCGGCAAGCTGGCCCGGCTCTTCCATCACCCGTACAAACCTGGCGGCCTCCGGGTCACCATTCTCTCCGGCCTCTCGAATGGCGTCGAGCGCCTCTTTCGGCATGAAACCGGCCCATTCCTCATCCGGCGCAGGCGGGGCGGCTTCCTCGCCTTCGGCGACGGGCGGCGCGGGCGTGACAAGGCCGGGAATGCCGCCGCGCCACATTGCTTCTGCCCGGTCGATCTCTTGCAGTGCGGTCTGGTGTTCCGCATCGGTCATGTCACCGTCCGTGTAGGACTGCTCGATAACGGCCCGGGCTTGCTCGAAGTTCTGCGCGCCCTCTGGCATGAACGCGATGCGCTGGCCCATCAAGAGCGGCAGGAGCACGAAGAAGACGAGCGAGGCGAGCACATAGAGGCGGAAGGGCGGAATGAATCGGGCGCGCTGACCGTCAAGGTAAGCGCGGGTCATGCGACCGGGATGGATCAGCAGGTCGGGTAGTGTTCGCGCGATACGGCCATCGAGCGAGAAGAGCGTTTCGATACTTTCGCCGAGCAACGACCAGAAAGGACGCCTGAGGCTTTGGGCGCTCTGCCCGCAATCGGGGCAATAATTGCCTTCAAGCGCCTTGCCGCAATTCAGGCATCGTGTGTCGTGCGGGCCTCCCCTCCCGTCCGCCAGTCCTGCGGCGGCGTCTGCGGCGGCATGCGCCATCGCGCCATCGACGGCCTCTCCCAGCGAATCACTCATGTTCGTCCCCCAAGGGTCTAGCGGAAAACCAGCGGCTTCTTCGCCATGAACCGGCGTGTTGCCGCATCATATCGCAAAGTCTTGCCAACTGGGACAGGCCAGTAGGATTGCGCTTGCCGGCATCCCTGATGGGTTCCGGCGTCAGCGTCTCGCAGGCAGGCGCTCAACCGCGCAGATGGGGCGCTGGAAAAATCCGATCTGCCCATGGCACGTCTACAGCCTCAACATCCGGGCCAGATTGTTCTTCTGGATGTCGCTGGACCCGCCGACGATGGGCATGCCGAGGAGGTCGCGGACATTGCGCTCGATGTCATAGGCATCCGACAGGCCATAGGCACCGATGACCTGCTGACAGATGAGACCAATCTCGACGCCGGTATCGGCGACGAAGAGCTTGGCCATGGCCGTTTCGACGCTGCACGGCTGGTGCTCATTGGCGAGCCAGGCCGCATGGTAGAGCATGTGGCGGCAAGCCTGCAGTTTGGTGCGAGCGGTGACGAGCTTGTGGGCAATCGCCTGGTGTTTCGAAATCGGCTTGCCGAACTGGGTGCGTTCCTGCGCATAGGTCCAGGCCTCGTCCAGTGCGGCGCGAGCGATGCCATAGGCGACGGCCGTGATCTCGATCTTTTCGACATCGAGTGCGCGACCGGCGAGCGCTTCCCAACCCTTGTTCCACTTGTCCGGCCCACCGACGATGGCACTGGCCGGCAGGCGGACATCATCAAGGAAGACATCCATTGAGTCCGTATAACGCAGGTTGCTGTGTTCGATGGGCTGCATCGAGACACCGGGCGCATTGGTCGGCACAAGGACGAAGGTGAGATTGCCGTGGCGGTCTTCCGGCCCGCCGGAGCGGCAGAGGCAATAGATATAGTCAGACCAGTCGGCACCGGTGCACCAGCGCTTGGCGCCGTTGATGACAATCTCGTCGCCGTCGCGGGTGACGCGCGTCTCGACACTGGGCAGGTCGCCGCCGACATTCGGCTCGGACAGGCCGTAGCAGAGGAACATCTCGCCGCGCGCCAGCTTGGGCAGCAGGGCTTCCTTCTGTTCCTTCGACCCGTTCTCGGAAATGTTGAGGCCGCCATAAAAGGCCGCATGAATGAACGGGCCGGCCATGCTGACACCGCCCTGGCAGAGTTCGTCGATCACGGCGGCAGCGGCATAGATATCTTCGCCCTGCCCGCCATATTCTTCCGGGATGGTCAGGCCGATCAGGCCCATGGCCGCGAGTTCCTTGAACAGGTTGCGATCCCATGTGTGGGCCTTGTCCCATTCGCGGCGTTTCTCGCGCGGCATCTTGTCGGCCACCCAGCGGGACAGCTGGCCGCGGAGTTCGGTGACGTGATCGGGTTCGGGGGCGAAGGACTGGGACATGTTAAGAGGGTTGCTCGCTGATTACCTGCGCAAATCGTAGCAGGTAGCCATCCGGATCGGCTACCACAAACTGCCTGACGGAAATCGTATCTTGCCGGCGCCGGTAAGACTTCTGCTCCAATTCATTGATGATTGTCGCACCCGCTTCGCAAAAAACCCCGAACAGCCTGTCGGCGTCCGAAACCGCGATCTGAAGATTGATACCCCGGCCAAAGGGCCGTTCCAGCGCACCCGTGAGCCAAGTTCGTCCGACAGGTTCCTCGAGCATCAGTTCTGCATTGCCCAAGGCGATGTAAGCGAAGGCCTCGTCCGGACGCTCATAACGAACCGCGAAGCCAGCAAGGTCACAATAGAAGGCCAGACTGCGCGCCAGATCAGAAACATAGAGCTCAGGTACTAGCGCAGCGGTCATTACGCACTCTTGACCCCAATCTGCGCCGCATCGAAGGGCGTGGTCTGGTAAACCTGGTTGATCCAGTTACCGAACAGGAGGTGGGCGTGGCTGCGCCAGCGGTTGAGCGGCTGGGCGCTGGTGTCATCATTGGGGAAATAGCCATGCGGCGCGCGGATGGATTTTCCGGAAGCCAGGTCGCGCTCGTATTCTTCCTTCAGCGAGGTGGAATCGTACTCGATATGATTGAAGCAATAGAGATTACGCTGGGTCGGCTCTGACAGGAGGCAAGGCCCGGTCACATCTGACTCCATCAGAAGCTTCAGCTCCGGCGCTTTTGCAATGTCCTCGGCGCGCACTTCGGTCCAGCGGCTGACGGGAATCTGGAAATCATCGGAAAAACCCGACAGGAAAGGTGACGTCGGATCCAGGTTGTGGTGGCGGTACACGCCGAACGCCTTTTCGGCCAGTGTATGCTTGGGTACGCCGTGCAGGTGCCAGGCCGCCGCCATGGCGCCCCAGCAGATGAAGAAGCTGGAATGGACATTGGTGCGCGTCCAGTCGAGGATTTCCGTCAGCTCGTCCCAATAGCCGACCTGTTCAAACGGCAGCGTCTCGATCGGCGCGCCAGTGATGATGAAGCCGTCGAACTTGCGGTCGCGGACATCGGCCCAGTCCTGGTAGAAACTGATCAGGTGGTCTTCCGGCGTGTTCTTGGGTGTATGGCCGCCCACCATGATGAGGGTCAGCTCCACCTGCAGCGGCGAGGCACCGATCAGGCGGGCGATCTGCGCCTCGGTACGGATCTTGTTCGGCATCAGGTTCAACAGGCCGATCTGCAGCGGACGAATGTCCTGACGGATGGCATCTGTCTCGCTCATGACAGACACGCCCTCGCGCACCAGCACATCGCGGGCGGGCAAAGTATCGGGAATCCTGATCGGCATCACCGTTCTCCAATCCTACTCACATCGCATGAAAGGGAGGCGGCGGCAGGAACCTGCTGGCATATCCGCACGGCCTTTTAGCGACTTGTTTAACGTGGCTGCAAGCCGACCGGCCAAATCACCACAAGCGTCCAGATAGCGCCGCGCGGCGCGCGCGTCAATTTCCTGCGTCACGCGCCGGGTGCAGCCGGTGCACGAGACGCGGCAGCATGCGCCCCGAAATCGACGGCGATTCCGCCTCGCCATCGCGTTCGGCGCCCATGCGCAGGTAGAAATCCTTTGCGTCCGGGTCGCAATCGATCACGAGGTCCTTCGCCCCGGCATCCTGTGCGACGCGGCAGGCCCATATATACATCATCTGGCCCGTCCCTTCTCCGAGACGCGTGGGCTCGACAAAGAGCTTCTCGAGCCAGGCGGTGTCACCGTCGATGGCAAGCTGCACAACGCCGGCGATCCCGAGAATGTCGTCGGCGACCACGATCACGTCGTTGGCAGCATCCTCTTCGGACACCGTCAGTTCGGCGCGGAATTCCTCGAGCATCTCGGGCGTGTAACCCCAAACAGCTTTTGACCGCATGCAGAGATCTGTCAGGATCGCGAATTCGTAATGGCTGGGCGAGCGAAGGCGCATGTCAGTCGCCCGTCAGCTTGGGTGCGCGTTTTTCCTTGAACGCGGCCACGGCTTCGCGTCGGTCATTTGTATAATTCGACGCGCTTTCCCAGCCGATGCTGGCATCCATCAGCTGCGCAGCGAGGGCCCGCAGGGGGATATTGGCCGTGGTCTTGGTCCAGCGCACGGCCCATTTCGGATTAGCCTGCAGCTTGCCCACAAGTTCGGCGACCTTGGCGTCGAGTTCTGCAGCCGGCACGGCATAATTGATGAGACCGATCCGTTCGGCTTCCTTGGCGCTGAGCAGGTCGCCTGTCATCAACAGTTCCTTGGCCTTGGCGAAACCGATCAGTTGCGGCCAGATCAGCGCGCCGCCGTCGCCAGCCACGAGGCCAACCTTTACATGCGGGTCGCCGATCTTCGCCGTCTCGTCAGCAATGATGATGTCGCAGAGCAGCGCAATCGTGGCGCCGAGACCGGCGGCCGCGCCGTTCATGCGGCAGAGGATCGGTTTCTCCATATTGAGCAGGGTCGTGACGATCTGCTTGCCGTCCCAGGCGATGGCACGAAAGCGTCCGGGATGATTGATCTGTTCCTCGAACCAGTCGAAATCGCCGCCAGCGCAGAAGGCGCGGCCCTTGGCGGTCAGGATGATGATATCGCTGTCGCTGTCGCGTTGGAGGCAGTTGAATACGAGGGCGAGTTCGGTGTGCATCTGCTCATCAACGCCATTGACCGGATGGTCGGACGTGATGGCGGCGGTGAGGACGCGGCCCTCGCGGGAGAAGGTGAAACGCTCCCATTTATCCTGGGTGATGTCGTATTGCGTGCTCATGAATCCTCTCCCACTTTCACCACACGGCGCCCGAGATTCTCGCCCCGGAACAGGCCGCAAAAGGCTTCCGGCATTTTAACGATGCCTTCGAAGCGCTCCTCATTGCTCTTGAGCTTCCCGCTCGCCAGCATGCCCGCCATCGTCTGCAGGGCTTCGGGAAACTCCCTCGCGAAATCGAACACGACGAGGCCGTGCATGTTCACACGATGCGTGATGAAAGGCTTGGTGTTGACGATGCCCGGCGTTTCTTCCGGCGTCAGGTTATAGTCGGCGACCTGGCCGGAAATGCAGATGCGTCCATTCAGCGCCATCAGCGGCAGGACGCGGTTGACCATCTCGTTGCCGACATTGTCGAACAGAACATCGACGCCTTTCGGGAACTGTTCGGCAATGGCGGCGGTCAGGTCAGGCGCGGTCTTGTAATTGATCGCGGCATCGAAGCCGGCCTCGCCTGTCAGGAAATCGCACTTGGCATCGGAGCCCGCAATGCCAACGACTTTCGACGCGCCCCAGGCCTTGGCGAGTTGTCCGGCGGTTGCGCCAACGGGACCGGCGGCGGAGGTGACCAGCACCGCATCGCCTTCCTTGAACTTCGCGATCGTCTTCATGCCGAACCAGGCCGTCAGGCCCGGAACGCCGAGGACGCCGATCCAGGCGCTGAGTGGCACCGGCGCCTCTGGCACCTTGCCGATAAAGCCCCGGCCCGACTGGATCGAATGGGTTTTCCAGCCACCGGCGCAGAAGACCTTGGTTCCCACTGGGAACATGTCGTTCCGGCTGGCGTCGACGATACCGACGCTGAACCCATCAATCGGTTTGCCGAGCGGCAGAGCCATGGCGTAAGAATCGCCGCCTGACAGGCGCGAGCGTGTGCCGGGATCGACCGAGCACCAGACATGGGCCACACGGAACTGGCCCTCTTTCGGCTCAGGCAGCGGCGCTGTTTCAAGCGCGAAGTCGTCCGGCACGGGCGGGCCGTCACAATAGCGCGTGAGCACGATCTGCTGCATCTCTGCCATTGGCGAAATCTCCTCAACCTTTGCGATCCAGCATAGGGTGCAAGTGCGCGCTGTCACGTCATGACTTCGGGGCAGAGTCATGCCAGAACTGCACAAAGATCCATCGGCGGTGTTGCCGGTTGCGCTGCCCTCGGGGCAGGCCTGCACCAAGACCGAAACAAGTCAGGAGACGTTCATGACCAGCAAGCCCGTCAAAACCCGCATCACCGAGATGCTCGGCATCGAGAAACCGATCATCCAGGCAGCCATGGGCTGGATTGCCCGCTCGCACCTCTCCTCGGCGGTCTCCAACGCCGGTGGCATGGGCATTATCGAAACCTCGTCGGGCGAGCTTGATGCGATCCGCGAGGAAATCATCAAGATGCGCGACCTCACCGACAAGCCGTTCGGCGTCAACGTGGCGCAGGCCTTCGTGCGCGACCCCAAAATCGTCGACTTCATCATCAAGCAGGGCATCAAATTCGTCACCACGTCGGCGGGCGACCCGATGAAATATACGAGCATGCTGAAAGAAGCGGGCCTCACCGTGTTCCATGTCGTGCCCAGCCTGCAGGGTGCGCTGCGCGCCATCGAAGCGGGCGTTGACGGCCTGATTGTCGAGGGCGGCGAAGGCGGTGGTTTCAAGAACCCCAAGGATGTCGCCTCGATGGTGCTGATCCCGCTCGTTTGCGAGAGCGTCAACGTTCCTGTCGTCGCCGCAGGCGGCATCACCGATGGCCGCACGATGGCCGCTGCGTTCGCGCTTGGCGCGGAAGGCGTGCTGATGGGGACGCGGATCCTGTCCTCCACCGAAAGCCCGGTGCACCAGAACTGGAAGGATGCGATTGTCGAGGCTGAAGCGACCGATACGGTCTTCCTCAACCGCTCCGGTCCCGGCCCGGCCCTGCGCGCGCTGCGCACCGAACGCACGACCCGCCTTGAGACTGACGGCAGCCCGAACATTTTCGGAGAGTTCGCCGACACTGAGGCCGTCTACTTCGGCGGCAATCTCGAAGCCGGTATCGCCCTGACGGGCCAGGTTGCCGGGCGAATTCACACGGTCAAACCGGTCGCACAGATCTTCGAGGAAACCATCGCGGAATATCACGAAACGATTGCCCGCCTGGCGCGCTGAGGACGCCGGGAATAGCGGTCGAAAGCTGGTTTTTGCCCCGTTTCCACGTTAGACGGGGTTAAATCCAGCCTGAGGACCCTTCATGACCACAAAACATTTCCTGTTCGGCACTGCGGCCGCGCTCGCCCTCACCCTGTCTGCCTGCGGCAAGAAACCAGCCGACGAATCCAGCACCGCCGAAGTGACCCAGCCCGCCGCCGCCGAACTGCCGGAAATCGTGGTGAGCGACGCTGAACTTGCCGGCAACCCGTTCCGGGACGACTGGACCGCCCCCTATGGCGTACCGCCCTTCAACCAGATCACGGACGCGCACTACCTGCCCGCCACCAAGAAGGCCCTGCTTGAATTGCGCACCGAGATTGACGGCATCGTCAATAATCCCGACGCCCCGACCTTCGACAACACGATTGTTGCGCTCGACCAGGCTGGCGGCTCGCTCAACAAGGTGATCCTGACATTCGGCAATATCACCAATACCGACACGAACGACACGCTCAGCGATCTGGAAGCCGAGATTTACCCGATGCTGACGCGCGAAACCGACGCGATCAATTTCAATCCTGATCTCTTCAAACGCGTACAGGCTGTCTATGCCGAGCGTGACCGGCTCGGCCTCGACGAGCAGGATGCGCGGCTGCTGGAACTGACCAATCGCAACTTCGTGCGCAACGGCGCGGCGCTGAGTCCGGACGTCAAAGCGGACGTGGCCAAGATCAATGAAGAACTGTCCGCCCTGACAACCGAATTCGGCAAGAACCTGCTGCTGTCGACCAAGGCGTTCAAACTGGAAATTACGGACGAGGCCCAACTGGCCGGCCTGCCGGATGATTTCAAGAACGCGATCAAGGTCGACGGTGAGAACAAATGGATCCTGACCGTCGACCGCTCGGTCTACGAGACTTTCATGACGCAGGGCGAGAACCGCGACCTGCGCAAGCAGATGTTCGACGGTTATCGTCTGCGCGCATCGTCGGGCGAGTATGACAACGGCCCGATCCTGATCAGGATCGCCCAGCTGCGCGCCAAGCGGGCCGAGCTGATGGGCTACACGTCCCATGCCGCCTACCAGCTTGAAACGCGCATGGCGAAGACGCCTCAACAGGCCGAGGAATTCCTCGCCCGCGTCCTCAAGCCCGGCCTTGAACGCGCCAAGGAAGAACGCGCCGACATGCAGGCGATGATCGGCGACGATTTCACGCTCGAAGGCCAGGACTGGTGGTTCTATGCCGAGAAGGTGCGCCAGGCGAAATACGCCTTCGACGGCGAAGTGCTGAAGCCCTATTTCGAGCTCGGCGCGGTGCGTCAGGGCGCATTCGATGTTGCCACCAAACTATTCAATATCAGCTTCACGCCGGTCGAAACGGAAAAATGGAATCCGGTCGTCACGTCCTGGGATGTAAAGGACCTGGAGACTGGCGAACATCTCGGCCTGTTCATGACTGACATGTATTCGCGCGATTCCAAGCGCGGCGGTGCGTGGATGTCTTCGTTCCGCGACGCATCGAATGTTGGCGAGAATATCCGTCCGATTGTCTCCAACAACCTGAACATCACCCCGCCTGCCAAGGGCGAACCGACGCTGATGTCGTATGATGAGGTCGAGACCCTGTTCCACGAATTCGGTCACGGCCTGCACGGCCTGCTGACGAAAATCAAGTATTCGACATTTTCAGGCCTCGACGGTCCGCGCGACTATACCGAATTCCCGGCGCAGCTGCTGGAGCATTGGGCCGGTGATCCGGAAGTGCTCGGCCAATACGCCCGGCACTACAAGACCGGCGAAATCATCCCGCAGGACCTGGTTGACAAGATGAATGCGGCCTCGAACTTCAACCAGGGCTTCAAGACGACCGAATTCATTGCCGCCTCCCTGCTCGACCTGCGCTGGCACATGCTGTCATCGGAGGAAGCCGCAAAGATCACCGACGCGCGGGCCTTCGAGCAGCAGGTTCTGGAAGACTATGGCGTCCTGCCGGAAATCGAACCGCGCTATCGGTCGCAATATTTCAGCCACATCTTCGCTGGCGGGTATTCCGCAGGTTATTACGCCTATCTCTGGTCTGAAATTCTCGATGCGGATGGGTTCATGGCCTTCAAGCAGACCGGCGATATCTACAATCCGGAACTCTCTGCCAAACTCAAGAAGTGGGTATATGAATCCGGCGGCCTGCGCGAGGCCGACGAACTCTATCGTAATTTCCGGGGCTCCGACCCGACGATCGAGCCGCTGCTCGAGAACCGAGGGTTCGCGGAAGACAAGCCAAGCGAGGGCTGATCTGCTCCTGCCCCAAACAAAAAGCCCGCCGATCTGATCGGCGGGCTTTTTTATTCAGCATGAAGCCGGTTCAGATCGGCGACTCGACCGATTCCTTGCAGATAATCGCCTTGACGGCTTCCACCGTATCCGCCTCGCGCAGCGCATCACGCACCGGCGCCTGACGGAAGACGCGGCTGACTTGTGCCAGGGCCCGCAAATGGTCTGCACCGGCCGACAATGGCGCCAGCAACATGAAGATCAGGTCACAGGGGCGGTCGTCGATAGCCTCGAAGTCCACGCCTGTCGCAAGGCGCATGAACCCGCCAATCGGGGCTTGGATACCCGCCACCCGCGCATGCGGGATCGCGACGCCTTCGCCGACACCGGTCGAGCCAAGGCGCTCACGCTCCATGACAGAATCCTCGATTTCGCGTGCCGAAATGCCAGTCACACGGCCGAGTTCTTCCGACATTGCGTGCAGGGCCTGTTTCCGGCTGGTCGCCTCATAACAAGGGATGATGATCCCACCTTTAAGCAGGGAGCTCAGATCGGTTGCCATATAAGCTGCTTCCGTGTGCGGGCTTCAGTTCCTCGGGGTATTGGCCGGATCGACCCAACCAATATGCCCGTCCGGGCGGCGGTAGACCATATTCAGTCCATCATGGCCAGCATTCCTGAACATCAATGCCGGGACCTCCTGTAATTCCAGCTGCATGACGGCTTCCGACACCGACATTTTCCGGATGTTTACAGAGGTTTCTGCGACTGTGAGCGGCACGTCGGATACGTCGACAACGTCGTCATCAAGCTCATCCGCGTCCGCCGCATGTCCATTCAGCGTCAGGACAGCGCCGGTCGCGATTTCAGACGGCAGCGGCGTCACCGGATTGGCGTGGTGGTCCTTCAGGCGGCGCTTGTAGCGGCGCACCCGCTTTTCCATCTTGTCGAGACTGTCTTCCAGGGCGGCATAGGGATCTGTCGCCTTGCCCGAGGATTGCAGGACAATGCCGGACGGCAGGTGCACATTGCAGTCCACCTCGACGAGATGTCCGTGCTGCGAGACGAATACGCTCGCCTCCCCGGTTCGACTAAAGTATTTACTGACCGCCGCCTCTAGCCCGTCTTCGATGCGGCTCCTGAGAGCCCCGCCGAGATCCATATGCTTGCCAGTAATTTGTATCTGCACGAGCGGTCTCCTTTGCTATTCGAGACTTCCAAGTATGGCTCAGATTTGCCCGGGACGCGAATCGATTTCCCCTATGTGTCCCAAGCTTAACAGTGAGCGCTCACCTGATCGTCGGGTCAGGCGTCCGGCTTGCCGGGCTTTTTGCCATAACCATGCTTCTTCAGCAGGCCCCGGAACTGATGATAGGTCAGGCCCAGCGTCTCGGCGGCTCGCCCCTGGTGGCCCTGGCTGGCGGCAAGAGCTTCATCGACGAGACGCAGTTCGAGACGGCTGATCTCGGCATTGAAATCGACCGGTCCATGCAGGGCCGACGTTTCAGTCGTCTGCGGCGTGCGGGTTTCGGCTTCCACAGGCTTGGCAGCGCCGGGCCGCCAGGGCGAGGCAAACGGATCCAGCACGGCCGGATCAAACCTGACAGGCTCGTCCGGCGCCGCCAGCATGGAGCGATGCGCGAGGCGCTGGGCAAAGTTGCGCAATTCGCGCACGTTTCCCGGCCAGTCATGGCCTTCGATCGCCGCAATGGCCGAGGGAGCAAAGCCCGGGAAGTCCTGCGCCATCTCGATCGCAATACGGCGGGCAAAGAAGTCCGCCAGCAGGCTGGCATCGCCCGGCCGCGCCCGCAGCGGAGGCAGCGTGATGACGTCAAATGCCAGCCGGTCCAGCAGGTCGGCGCGGAATTCACCGCGATCGACCATGTCCGGCAGGTGCATGTTGGTCGCCGCAACGATGCGCACATTGGTTTTCAGCACGCGCGACCCGCCGAGGCGCTGGAACTCGCCATATTCAACGATACGCAGCAGTTTTTCCTGCACGGCACGGCTCGCCGTCGCAATCTCGTCGAGGAAGATCGTGCCGCCATCAGCGAGTTCGAACCGGCCCTTGCGCTGTTCAGTCGCCCCCGTGAAGGCGCCCCGCTCATGGCCGAAAAGTTCAGAGTCGAGCAATTGCTCTGAAAGGGCGGCGCAATTGACCTTCACGAACGGCCCTTCCCAGCGCTTCGACAGGAAGTGCAAGCGCTCGCCGATCAATTCCTTGCCGGTGCCGCGCTCGCCAATGACGAGGATGGGGCGCTCAAGCGGGGCCACGCGGGAGACGTGCTCCTGCGCGCTGAGCCAGGCCGGAGCCTCGCCGATGAGCTGTGTGGTTTCGCCAAGCATGTGGTCCTTTTAGCCTAGCTTGTATGTTAAATCGACTAAATTATTAGTGAAATTTACTAATTTGTCTTTAGCGCATTGTGCCGAAATTATTTTATTTCTCATAAAAACAATGCTGTATGATATTAATTTTCACTTGGCACGGTCCTTGAAATGATATTGGCACTCAGCGCGACGGGGCGTCGCTTTTAACCAGAAGGACTGAACTCAAGATGGACGACCGTAGTTACCGAACTGAAGCTCGCACCGACGCAGGCCGTTTTGGCCGCTGGCTGTCGACCCGCCCTGCCGAGAGCTGGATGTTTTTCGGCGCCGGCATCCTTCTTGGCGGCCTCTTCTTTTAATCCTCCTCCCAGACAAACACGAAAGGATACCCCATGGGTCTCTTCTCCCGCCTCGGTGACATCATCAACTCCAACATCAATGCGATGCTGGACGGTGCTGAAAATCCCGAAAAAATCGCCCGCCTGATCATCCAGGAAATGGAAGACACGCTGGTCGAAGTCCGCACAGCCGCAGCCCGCGCCATGGCTGACAAGAAAGAAATGGAACGCGAAATCGTCCATTTCACGCAAGCCCGTGACGAATGGGCCGCCAAGGCGGAACTGGCCATCGACAAGGGTCGTGAAGACCTGGCTCGGGGCGCCCTGATCGCCAAGCAGAAGGCCGAGGGTGAAATCACCCACCGCAAGGCTGCGATGGACGCTGCCGAAGAAGCCTTCGAAAAGCGCCAGGACGATCTCGCCAAGCTGCAGGCCAAGCTCGACGAAGCCAAAGCCAAGCACCGCTCGCTGATGATGCGCCGCGAAGCGGCCGAGCAACGTATCCGCGTCCGCAGCCAGGTCTATGATGGCCGGGTCGACGATGCGCTCGCCCGCTACAATACGATCGAACGCAAGGTCGACGAGATGGAAGCCTATGCCGACACGATCAAGGGCCGCGAGCCGACCCTCGAAGCCGAGTTCGCTGCGCTTGAGCGCAACGAGAGCGTCGAGAAGGAACTCGAAGCCCTGAAAGCCAAGCGCTCGAAGTCGTCTTCGAAATCCACGAAATCGGAGGCCTGATCCATGCTACTCTCACTTATCTGCCTCTTCGGCTTCCTGGCGGTGATCTGTACGCCCGGACTGATCGCACAGGCCCGCGCCGAACGTCAGGAGACCTAGTCCATGGAAGAGGAATTCATCATTGCGATTGTCGCAATCGTCAGCATCTTCGTCATCTTCCCCGGCATGGTGCTCCACTACATATCCCAGTGGCGCCGGCAAAAAACACTCCAGCCGGATGACGAACGGATGATGGAAGACCTCTGGCGCTCGGCAAAAGCAATGGAACGCCGTCTCGCGACGCTCGAGGCCCTCCTCGACCAAAGCGACGACCTCACACGGGAGCGCGCAAGCCCACCGCGCCGCCCCCGTTCAACCCTCGACGATTAAGGAC
>NZ_JBBKXE010000180.1:0-17992 GCF_037969335.1 Hyphomonas sp.
ATCCTACGTCACAAAGAAACGGGACAAAGCCGCTACATTGAAACTCCTAAAGAAAGCAATGAAGAGATGCGGCAATCCGAATGTCGTCGTGACAGGCAGATGCCCTTCTTATCGGGCACCAATGAAAATGATTGGGAACGAGGGCCGCCAGGAGACCGGCCGGCATTTCAACAATCGCGCCGAGAACTCTCACGTACCGTTCCGAAGGCGAGAGCGGGCGATGTCCCGTTTCCGGCGCATGAGAAGTTTGCAAAAGTTCGTTTCAATTGATTCGTCAGTGTACAATCACTTCAACCTCGAAAAGCACGTCAACTCCCGCAAAAGATTCAAACAGAAATGCGACGTCGCCCTTCGCGAGTGGCGCGACCTTCTCGTCGCATAGTACCCCCTGCGCCGCGAATTCGGAGACTGGTTCTTTTTAGCCCGACACCACCGCCAGCACTCCCAATAGCGACGGTGCATGCAGGTTGTTTGCAGACGACACAAACGCGTATCATGCGTTCGAAGCTGACCGTTCAAGACGTGAACAAACGGGAGAATCCTGCTCAGAACGGTGCAGGTGCATCCCCTGTCGCGATCTCGCGCATGCGCTGCCGCTCACCGCCATCATGAATGCGATGCGGTCGATACCGATATGTCTTCGGCGCGGTGCCGAAGAGGCAACATGCTGTTTCAGTATCCCGCCAATCTGCTGGTCACTGAACTTGCCCTGCTTCATTCGTCTACTCCTATCGGGAACAGACTGACCTCAAACCGAGGGCATTTCGCGGGAGCAGATCACGGCTTCGCATTGGACTGACAGGCACCCTTGGGAGCGTACGCTACTGTGAGCACTTCAAATCGAAGGTCCATATCGAAGGCTGGCGACACCTCTACAATTTAGCCTGTCCGAACTCATCCCTGGGCGACAAGCCGCCCGCCCCAGAAGCGATATTGCCCGCAATGTTCATACAGATTTACCAAGATGGTGTCGCAGCAAGAGTGCTTCTTTTCGGAGTGTTGCCCTATTCCGCCCGACGCGAATTCTTGAAAGTGCCGCCCCAACGTCAATCTTGCCTTTTGTGAAAGGCGGGCGGCAAATTGTCCCGCAACGCCTGCTTGAAGAGGATCGACGCAAAATATCGGCAGATAACGGGACACGTATGGACCAGAAGACCATCCGAACAGAATATGACTCCAAATGGGTGATGCCCCCTGGCTGGCGCAAGCGCCTACTGGCCCCACGCCTGATTCTGGCGATCACGTCGCTGCTACTTGGAGTCGCGCTGGTCAGTGCCTGGTTGATTGATCGCTCTCACTATGTATCGACATCCGACGCACGAATTGCCGCCGACATCCTGTCCGTATCAGCCGACGTCTCAGGTACTATCACAGCGGCATATGTGGCCTCCGGAGACAGGGTGAAAACTGGAGACCTCCTCTACCAGATTGACGACCGGGAGGCACGACACTTGCTGTCGGAATACCTGGCAGAGGAAGATGGCCTTGTTGCACAAATCCAGCGGGAGCGAACACAGCTCGGTCTTGTCGGCTCGCGGTCCGGAACGCACATCGACGCCAGCCGCGCCGATGTGCAATCAGCACGGGCTGCAGTAGAGGCGGCCAAAGCTGACCTGATGGCGGCGCAGCAAGACTATGATCGTGAGCTGCGGCTCAAGGAAACCGGACTGATTACACAAAACGTCTGGGAGCAGGCTCAAAACAAGCGACTGGCCGCTCAACAGAACCTGCGTGGGGCCGAAGCCCGCCTGTCATCATCCGCAGCGAAAGAGCGTGAAGCGGTGATTTCCAAAAGCGACGCGTCCCTCGTCGAACACGACCTGAACATTCTGGAAGCGGCCCTGCAGCGCGCCAGAGCCCAGACTGAAGGCCAAAAGGTGATCATCGAGAAACACCAGATCCGCAGCCCCATTGATGGGGTCGTGGATGAGACGTTTTTTGACGCTGGCGAACGGACACTGGCCGGGTTTCGTGTCGCCCTGCTGCACGACCCGGGAAAAGTCTGGGTGTCAGCCAACATCAAGGAAACACAGGTACGGTATGTCAAAGTGGGTGCGTCGGCACACATAAAAGTCGACAGCGCTCCTGGCGCAAATATCACCGGTCATGTTTCTGTGATCCGTGACCTGACTGTTGCCGAAGCCGCATTGATGCCCAATCCGAATGCGACAGGCGTGTTCACAAAAATCACGCAGCGCATACCCGTTCGGGTAGATCTTGATCCAGGCGACACGCATCTTCGTCCTGGGTCAATGGTCCGGGTCGCCATTGAACGCCGCAAGGCAGAGAAGTGACTCTGGGAAGAGAGGACGCGATTGTCGGGGCAGAGCGAGACGACGCTGCCCTGTCGCTCGCGCTCGATATTCCCAACACGGCCGGACGTGCAGTGCGTGAGCGCTTTCGCACATTCGGGGCCTCCTATCGCTGGCTGCTCTTGTTCAGCCTGCTCTGCGGGTCGCTATCGACCATGCTCGCAGCGACAACGATCAATGTTGCCCTGCCATCGATTATCGGTGCATTCGGCCTAGGACAGGATAAGGCCCAGTGGATGTCCACGGCATTCTTGGCCGCCTCGACGATCGCGATGCTGGCCAATGCCTGGGCCATGAGCGCGTTTGGCGCCCGGGCGACCTATCTGGTGGCGCTGGCACTGTTCATCAGCGGATCTGCACTTGGAGCGATCAGTTCCACATTCGAATTCCTGATCATAGCGCGCGCCATGCAAGGAGTGGCTGCGGGCCTGCTTCAACCCATGTCCATGTTCCTCATCTTCCAGGCATTCCAGGACAAGATGCGAGGAACCGCCATTGGTATTTTCTCCATCGGCGTTGTGCTCGCGCCCGCCTTCGGGCCGGCGCTCGGAGGTTTTGCCGTGGATCTGTCCAGCTGGCGTCTGGTATTCATCGCGACCGTACCCATCGCGG
This sequence comes from Hyphomonas sp., assembly GCF_037969335.1. GTDB lineage: Bacteria > Pseudomonadota > Alphaproteobacteria > Caulobacterales > Hyphomonadaceae > Hyphomonas. The sequence goes on from NZ_JBBKXE010000180.1 coordinate 2,925, forward strand.
TGCTCGCCCTGCCGCTGGCCGCCATCCTCTTGCCGGAACGCGACAGTGTTCGCGGCACCAAGGCGCCACCGCTTGACTGGATAGGGCTCATTCTGATCGCTGTCGCCGTTGTCGGGTTATTATCAACTATCGCAAATGGTGACCGCGATGGCTGGTATTCTGACAAGGCCCTCATCAGGCTGGTCGTGTCGCTTGGGGCCGGTATCGCTTTCTTTTGGTGGGAACAACGACATCCCTTCCCGGCCCTCAATCTTGATGTCTTCAAGCAATGGCAATTTGCGTCCGCGGGCGTCGTGATCGCGTTCACGGGAACAGCAATTTATGGCTCGACATACCTCATCCCGATCTTTGTCCAGGTCGTTCAAAACTATTCACCCACATCCGCCGGCGTGATGATGATCCCCGCCGGCCTTGCCATGATCGTCGGCTTTCCGGTTGCCGGACGCCTCAGCGACCGGTTTGACGCGCGGATATTGCTCGCATTTGGCGTCATCTGCTTTGGCACGTCGATGTATCTGATGGCGGGTGTCGGCGCGGCGACCCCCTATTGGACGTTCATTGGCTGGATCATCCTCAGCCGCGTCGGCATCAGCTTTTGCATGCCGCCGGCAAACACCACGGCGATTCGCGGCGTTCCAGCAAACCTGCTCGCCAGCGCGGCGGGAGCGGCATCATTCCTGATGCAGGTGGGCGGCGCGTTTGGCGTATCCATGCTGGCCATTCTGCTGCAAAGGCGAAATATCTTTCATGGCGAGCACATTTCGTCGGCGATGACCGAAAGCAATCCGGAACTCCTCTATCAACACCAGCAGAACATGTGGGCTGCAATGGCGAGTGGAGAGCCGTTTCAGCAGGCCTATATCAGCGCGTTTCGTCCCATCGCGGAAACGGTCCGCCGCGAAGCCATGGTGCTGGCCTTTCGCGACTGCTTCCTGGTTTGCGCATGCGGCTTTGCCATTGTTCTTGCGTTTATCCTGCTCATGCCAAAGCCGGAGAACAAGGCAGCACAGCCGTAACGGCGACAGGCGCTAGCCATACGTGCCTTCTCCGCCTGCTGGTGCCTGGACCTCGCGATGCGCCATGCCGGACTGATGATTGGTGAAATTCAGCTCCATGTCAGCTCGGAGGGGTCCATTTCATGAGGTAGATCGACGTCGCGGAAAGCTTGTCGGGCATCGATCCGTCTGTATGTGTAGGTTCAAAGAATTGCACTTCAGGGAGAATAGAAGAGAGTCATGCATTATAAGGAACTCCTCAAGGCGTGCGACGAGCTGACCGGCGCAGAAGGTCCGTTCGAGATCACTGAAACTGACGTGCTCGGAAACCGCATCCGCATTTACAAGAACGCGCCGCTCAACGTGCGAGAGGTCTGGCTGTCAACGATCCAGTTCGCCGACCGACCTTACCTGATCTATGAACAGGAACGCCTGACCTATGGCGAGGCTCACGAGCAGGTGAACGCCATTGCATCGTGGCTGAGCGCCCAAGGCGTGCAGTCAGGCGATCGCGTTGCCATCGCGATGCGCAACTATCCCGAATGGATGCTCATCTACTGGGCCTGCGTGTCATCCGGGATCGCCGTGGTGGGCATGAACGCGTGGTGGACCACAGAAGAGATGGCTTATGCGATTTCCGACTCCGAACCCAAGGTCCTGTTCCTCGACACCGAACGCCTTGATCGATTGCAGGAACGCCCGGACCTGACAGAGAACCTGAAGCTGGTGGGCGTCCGTATCCCGGACGCGCCAGACGCTGTGACACCCTGGTCTGACGTCATTGCCCATGGCGGCGCCATGCCTGACGTGTCGGTCGATCCGGAATCCGACGCCTGCATCTTCTATACGTCCGGCACCACAGGCAACCCGAAAGGCGCACAACTCACCCATCGGGGCTGCGTTTCCAACCTGTTCAACCTGATGTACGCCGCCGCCTCGTCTGCGCTTGCGACCCAAAAGGCAACCGGCGTGGCACCCCCGGACACACCTCCGATCCCGACGACATTGATCACGACACCGCTGTTCCACGTAACCGCCAATAATTGCGGCGCGTATGCCACCACAGCCGCTGGCGGCGCGCTGGTGCTGATGTACCGCTGGGATGCCGGCGAGGCGCTACGCCTGATCGCCAGGGAACGAGTGACGTCGATGAGCGGCGTGCCCGTCATGGCGCGCGAACTGATCGGCCATCCCGACTTCGCGGCCACCGACACGTCGAGCCTGACCTCGCTGTCCGGCGGCGGCGCACAGGTGCCACCGGACCTGGTGCACAAGATCGAGTCCCAGGTGGCAACGGCGCGTCCTAGCACCGGCTACGGCATGACCGAAACCTGCGGGATCATCACCTCGATCGCAGCGGATTTCTTTGTCGACAAGCCCGACAGCGCCGGTCCCGCGATGCCCAACTTTGAAGCCAAATGCGTCGATGATGATGGCAATACATTGAAGCCTGGCCAGGTTGGCGAATTGTGGATCAAAGGCTCATCCGTGATCAAGGGATACATCAACCGGCCTGAGGCCACCGCCGAATCGATTACCGATGGCTGGCTTCACACAGGCGACATTGCCCGTATCGACGAAGATGGCTTCATCTTCATCGTCGACCGCAAGAAGGACATGGTCCTGCGCGGGGGAGAGAACATCTATTGCGCCGAGGTGGAAGCAACGGTTTACAGACACGACGCCGTCGCTGAGTGTTGCGTGTTTGGCGTGCCCGATGAACGCCTCGGCGAAGAAGTCGGGATTGCCGTGGTACTGAAGCCTGGCGAAAAGCTTTCAGAGCAAGCGCTTCGGGATCATTGCCAGTCGATAATGGCGAAGCACAAGTCGCCTCGTTACATATGGTTTCTGGAAGACGCCCTGCCGCGGAATGCCAGCGGAAAGTTCATCAAACGGGACCTGCGTGACCGCCTCAGCGCGGAATTGCTTTCTGGCTGAGGCCCGACCAACTCATCAATCGATGCGTTCGGATCCAGCTGCTGCGTATCCATTCGTCTTCACGTGCGACGACGCCCGTTTGACGCAAACCAGGCAGCCGTGCGCGCGCATCCCCGAATAACGGAGACTCGTTCGCGTTCGACTGACAATACATTCAAGACTTCGATTTCAACCAATGCGCCAGGCTGAAACGCCGGCCCCTTCGATCTGCCGCCCACCTATCAGGTAGGATTCCAACCCGGCAGGGGCACCGAGATCCCCAAGGTCGAAAACGTCTGCTCCATAATTGAATGCATACTGAACGCTTCCGGCTCGACGCAGACGTATATCAAAGCCGGTTTCCCGAATTTCGAGGCGCACCTCCTGACATAGGCGACGCAGCACAAGCGAAAGGAGTTCATCGCCAGGCCAGCACGCAAGGTAGTGAGCGTGTCCATACCGGACCCACGCGGGCTCACCATTCTCGAACCATGCAAGTTGCTCGGCCTCGCTGACAATCGACTCCCGCCATTGGCTGGCGACATACGGCTTGCCGTCCACCTCGACATTCAGGCTGACGAATGGCGGCAGGCTTTCGAACATTTCAATGCGCATGGGCAGCAGGTCCGAAAACGACCCGGGCGCCAGTTCTGTGGGAATATGGCCATCCTGCGTGCGCGAGCCCGTCAGCGGCATTGCGAGAACAGTCGCACCGGCATCTTTCAGCCGACGACACAGGCCCGCATCCAATATCGGCACACTTGGGAGTATGACGATTTCATACCCATCAAAATCAGAACTGGGTGGAACAAGGTCGACGTCGAGCCCTAGTCGGCGACAGGCGGAATAGACCACTCGGCTCATCTCCAGGACCGATCCGGACCGTCCTTGCGGCTGAATTTCATGCTGCCAAAGGCTGGGGTAATCGAGAACGATTGCGACGGGTGGACAGTGCCGCTCCGGCGCGCCGACTTTCTCGCGTTCTTGCGACAACTGAAGGATTTCTGAAACGGCGCGAGTATCGCGTCGGTCGGGCGTCAGGAGTCCGGCGTGCATCTGCTCCTGGCCGAACGGAACCTGTCGCCAACGAAAGTAGCTCACAAAATCTGCACCGTGGGCAAACGCCTCCCATGTCCACAAGCGGACCATGCCTGGAGCCGGCGCCGCGTTGTGCGTCGCCCAGTTTACCGGTCCCGGCTGCTGCTCCATCACGCCCCAATGGGGTGAGCAGTTTCGAAAAACATCATGGTTGAACGCTGCAAAATCCGGATGCCCCGAACGCAGCCACCGGACCTTGTTCTCCTTGCTACCGTTTCCCTCGCTAAGTAATCCAATCGGGTAGCTATCCCAGGTCGCGACATCCAGCCCGGCGCCAATCTCATGATGGTCGAGACGCGTGAAGTCTCCAATATAGTTGTGTGCAATCGGCCTGCCGGGACTCAGCCGACGAAGAATATCGACCTGCTCCTTGTTGAATGCGCAAATCGCGTTACTCGAAAACCTGCGAAAATCGAGGCGGTGGGAGGGGTTCGCTTCCGTCACGGTCGCATTCGGCGGGTCTATTTCGTCGAACGACCGATACATCTGGGACCAGAAAGACGTGCCCCAAGCCGCATTCAACGCCTCAATCGACTTGTACCGGCGCTGAAGCCACACGCGGAACGCACGCACAGCATCCGGCGAAAAGCTCTCATGCGTGTCATGATGCCCGTACTCATTGTCCGTCTGCCACATCACGACTGCAGGATGCTCCCCATACCGAGCCGCCAACGCCGACACGATCCGAGCGCTTTCGCGGCGGTAGATCGGAGATGAAAAGCAGTAGTGCCGGCGCGACCCGAATTGCTTCGGATGGCCGTGCTTGTCCCAAGGCAGAATGTCCGGATGCTGGTCAACAAGCCACTTCGGCGGCGTCGCCGTCGGCGTGCAAAGTATGACCTCCAGTCCTTCCGCATGGAGGACTGATATGGCTCTGTCGAGCCAGGACCAATCATACGCGCCAGGCGTCGGCTCAATCTGCGACCATGCGAACTCTCCGATCCGCACACGGTCCAAGCCAAGCTTCTTCATGCGCCGCGCGTCATCTACCCAATCGGATTCCGGCCAGTGCTCTGGATAGTAACAAACACCGAGTTTCATCATGGAGTTGCCTCGAGGCGCTGGAGATAAAATAGCCGTCCCTGGTTGGGCTTGCCAGGATCCATATCAAGTCCCGACCAAGCCAATCCTTCTGCCGAATAGCGGCCTATCGGGATATCCTGCCCACCACCGAGCGCCACTTCCCAAACATCATATGAACGACCCGGCTGAAGCCATTGAACGGCAATCTTCCTTTGAACCGGCCGATCCGACATACCCACTCTCAGGACACGAACCAGAACATGTCCGGCGTCAATCGATTCGACCAGCGTCACATCAAGGTGCTCGTCGGAAACGGGCAGCGCCCGGACGCGACCGGCATGCATCCAGTCCCGGAACCGCTTGTAGACCTTGATCGAGGTTGCAAGCATTGCCTTGTCGCGCTCCGACAAGACAGAAGGATCCAGCTCCAGTCCGAAGTGCCCGAACATGGCTACCAATGCCCGAAAACGCATTGAGAACATCCGGCCCGTCATGTGGTTGGGCGACGGTCCGACATGCGAACCAATCATTTCAATCGGAATGTACCGGGAAAGGTCCTTGTTGATCCGAATTCGATCTAGCGCATCTGTCGAATCGCTTGCCCAGAACCGCGTCACATGGGGGAGAATGCCAAAATCAATCCGTCCGCCACCGCTGGCGCAACTTTCGATTTCAAGTTCAGGAAACCTTGACTGCAATCTCTCCATCAACGCGTAAACGCCGAGTGTCTGAGAGTGCGCGCAAAACTGTCCGTCAATCACTGCCGGGTATAGCTCTCGGTTACAATCCCATTTGAGGTACTCAATACCGCCAACGTCCAGGCATTTGGAAAGGGTCTCGCACAAATAGTCCTGCACATCGGTGTTCGACAGGTCGAGAACGAGCTGGTTTCGTCCAGTCGGGGCATCGGGATCAGGATACCCCATGACCCATTCCGGATGCGCGCGATAAAGCGCGCTCTTGCGGCTGACCATTTCCGGCTCGACCCAAAGTCCGAACGTCATTCCGAGGCCATGCACTTTGCGGATGAGCGGACTAAGCCCCTGCGGGAACCGGTCGGCATCCGGCTCCCAATCGCCCAAGCTGCTCGTGTCATCCCGTCGCCCGGTAAACCAGCCATCGTCGAGCACAAACCGTTCGGCACCGAGTTCGGCGGCCTGTTCTGCGAGTTTACAAAGGGATGCTTCCGTAAAGTCAAAGTAGCGAGCCTCCCATGTGTTGAAATGCACGGGTCGGGACACTGCACGTGACCGTGTGCGGGCGAACGCATGCAGCCTGTCGCTCAACTCATGGAATCCATTCTCGGCCACCGCGATCAGGAGTTTAGGGGTCACAAGTTGCTCGCCGGTGGCGAGTTGAATTTCGCCTGGCTCATAAAGCGCTTCAGCGCAAAGCTCTGTCGAGCCATCAGGCAGGCGTTCAACGCTGACCGAATGACTGCCACTCCAAGCCAGATGGGCGGCTATGGCGCGCCCATTCTCAGCATCTGCCGAGCGTTCACACACCAGCATCGCGGGAGAGCCATCAAAACCGGATCGCCCGAGCCGCGATACCGACTGTATTCGCCCTGAAGTGATGGGCATCCGGGAAGAATGCCCTTCCCGGCCCCAGGCACCGAAGGAAACGATGACGTCGCTGCTCCAATCATCCAGCGGCATCAGGCCCGCAGCGCAGCGGTGGATGTGCAGGGTTCCGGATCCAGCATGCGACACTCGGGTCTCGATAGACAACAGGCCATCCGAGATTTCGAGGCAGGATTCCGCTTGAACATCGCAGTCAGGATCCTCAGCCATCAGCACAAGCATCGTGTCAGAGACCTTGCGCATCCCCGATGGGCGAAGCCTGACCGCGCGGCCCCCAGGCAGGCAAACCGCGTCCAGGACACCGAGGCCAGCGTATCCCGCACCTCTTTGTGCCATGAGACTGGCGCCCTGGATCACATCAGGACTTGCGGGCAACTTTTCAGGATCTCTGTGCCGAACGCCATCCGTCGCGCCCGCCGGTCCCAAAAACGCCACTGTGAAACCTGATCCGGCGACCAGGGCTACAATGCAAGCCAGACCATCTCCACTGATCGAACATGAATCCAAGACAATTTCCTTGTGTTAACACACCAGCCGCACGAGTGAGTATCTGACAACCCTATCGCAATCCATCCAGCATGATTTAATTGGGTGCAAATTGGAACTGAGTATTGGTACCCCCTATGGATCAAGGCAAAACCGTGGTGAAGCTGGAAGGACGCGCGAAGCAACTGTACCGGCGCGATCACACCAAGTCCGATGGACGCAATGTTTCGCTCTACGGGTTTGAGCCGCCCTCAGGCGAGTCAGGCCCTGAGCTTGTGGGTCTGGGCAATCATCGCTCCGAACTTCGCCGAGATCCACTTCGCAATACATGGGCCATATACTCGCCTCATCGCCAGGCACGCCCCTTCATGCCCGCAAACTCGGCAGATCCTCTCGCGCCCGGACGACCAGGATCCGACGCCACAGAGATCCCCTTTTCGGACTTCGAACTCGCTGTTTTCGACAATCAGTTCTCCAGCCTCCAGTCCAACGAAGTTGCCGCCGCGCCAAGCCGATGGGCAACAGGACCTGCAAACGGGCGATGCGAAGTTATTGTTTATACCTCCGAATCCGAAGGCAGCCTTCAGACCGTAGGGCACGCGCGGCGCGTATTATTCATTGAGGCGCTGATTGACCGGTACAAGACACTTTTCGATGAAGGCGCCGCGTATGTCTTGCCATTCGAGAACCGAGGGCAGGAAGTCGGTGTGACTCTGCCCCACCCTCATGGCCAGATATATGCATTTCCCAGCGTCCCGGAACCGCAGGCAGCCGCTGCCCGCGCATTCGCATCCGGCTATGACCTTATAGCAGATCATGCGTCTTGGGAGGGTGTCTTCGATGTCGTATCGGATGATAGCTTCGTTGCCTTCTCCCCGCCCTTCGCACGTTTTCCATTTGAGACATGGATCATGCCCAACCGGCCCTGCCGTGGCCCATGGGACCTGGACGCAGAAGGTGTAGAGGCCCTCGCTCGCATGCTCGGCGATATCCCGCGGCGCCTGGACAGCCTGTTCGACGCGCCAATGCCCTATATGATGAGCTTTCAGGCTGCGCCGCGCGACTCTGGAGACGATTTTCAGTTCACGGTACAGTTCTTCCCTGTCATGCGAGATGCGGGGCGTCTCAAATACCTTGCCAGCGTGGAACAGTTTACCGGTGTGTTCACAGTCGATGTCGTTCCGGAACAGGCCGCAGAAAGGCTCCGGTCGCTATGACAAACACCGCCAATCCCATCACGCGGGAAGCAACGGTTCCATGCCGCGTAAACCTCATCGGTGAGTGGATCGATTTTAACGGCGGCATCGTTCTGCCAATGACGCTGCAACCATCCGTGACCGTGCAGGTAGCCAGCAATGGCTCGTCCGTGGACCGGATCAAATCGCCAGGCTTCGCAGTCTGCCCGGATTTCGCTGTCGATGCACCCGCCGAAGACCATTGGTCAGATTATGTCCGCGGCGCCCTGCAATATGCGCGAAATCGAAACTGGATCGAGAACGGTCAGGACGTGAGCGTCGAAAGCGGTATTCCTGCAGGCGCCGGCCTGTCATCGTCAGCCGCGATCATCGTCGCGACGCTAAAAGCGACGAGCGCAGGCTTTGCCGACATCGATGGAGACGCACTCGCTTTCGCAGCCAAGGAAATCGAGAACAACTTCATCGGCGTGCCGTGCGGTATCATGGATCAGATGGCTGTCGCGCTGGGTGAGCCCGGAAAGGTGCTGGCACTGGATACGAGCGATTGCACGTATTTTCTGCTGGACCTGCCGGAGACATGGACCGTTGTCGTGGTTCACTCAGGCATTCGCCGGTCGCTTTCTGACGGTCGGTATCGGGTCCGTCGCAACGAGTGCCTTGAATCTGCCGCTGCACTGGGTGTGGACTATTTGTGCAGCGCCAGCCTGCAATCGACCGATACCCTGGTGGAGCCGCTCCTCAAACGGGCTCGGCATGCAATTTCCGAAGCAAAACGCTCTCGATCCGCCATTGAGGCACTCCGAACGGCCGACCGTTCTGGCTTTGGGCGGATCATGAATGAAAGCCACGCGTCGCTTCGCGATGACATGGAGGTGTCAGTCCCGGGAATCGACGATCTCGTCGCAGACGCAATCGGCCTTGGCGCTGATGGCGCTCGCATAACTGGCGCCGGGTTCGGTGGCTGCATCGTCGCGCTTGTTGATCCGGATCGCTTGGAAAGCTGGTGGAACGCGCTCAAACTTCGACATCCGTCAATAGAGCGTGTTGCTTGAATGCGGACGTCTGGTCAGACCGAATTTGCCTCGCACGATTGGTGATTCAAGACCAAGGCCGCGCGCAGCAGCCAGATCGACGAAGGCACCCGAAGGGAGCACACAATCACTGCGATCTAGGTATTTGTCACATGGAATTCCTGTCCCATTGAAACTAACAAGGACGTTATAAACTTAGATTTTTGAGATTTTCGGGGAAATAGACCGCCATGGCTGAAAGCCTCTATGACGTTCTGGGCGTATCTCGCGACGCAAGTGCGGCCGAGATCAAGAAAGCCTACCGCAAGGCGGCAAAGGAACACCACCCCGACCTCAACCCGGGCAAAACGAGTGCGAGTGACCGCTTCAAGGCCCTTTCCGCGGCCTACTCGATTATCGGTGACGAAAAGCTCCGCGAGCGTTACGACCGCGGAGAAATTGACGCGTCCGGTCAAGAGGCGCAGCAGCGCCCCTATTATCGCGAACATGCTGGAGCCGCCGGAGGCAACCGCTACGAAGACCACGAAAGTTTTGCAGACTTCGGGGATCAATCGGATATTTTTGCCGAACTTTTAAGGCGCGCCCGCGCAGGCGAGCGCGCGCAAGCCAACAGACCCATGCCCGGCCGGGACCGGCACTATTCCTTGTCTGTGTCCTTTCTCGAAGCCGCTAGGGGCGGCGAACGCATGCTGGCCATGCCCGATGGATCAGATCTCAAAGTCACGATTCCCGCAGGGCTGCGGGATGGCCAGACTTTGCGGCTGAAGGGCAAGGGCGATGGCGGTTTCAATGGCGGCCCCGCCGGTGATGCCCTGATCGACATTGCGGTGCAAAGCCACGCATTGTTTCATCGGGATGGCGATAATATCTCGATCACCGTGCCGATCAGCCTGACCGAAGCCGCGCTGGGAGCGAAGATCGAAGTTCCCACCTTGCACGGGACGCTCAAGCTCACGATCCCGCCCGGCGCAAGTACAGGCCAGAAGCTCAGGCTTAAGCACCAGGGGATAAAGGCAAAGGGGCGGTCGGCGGGGCATCAATATGTCGAGCTGTCAGTCGTTTTGCCTGATGCGAGCACTTTCGATGATGACATCAAGGTTGCGCTCGAATCATGGTCGAAGCGCCATCCGTTCGATGCGCGGGCAACATGGGCCAAAGGAGTGGATCTATGACAGACGTCGAATTTTTCACGCAAGAAGAGCTGATTGTCCACGTACGCCGCCTGTCGGCTGATCGCCTGTCCTGCTGGATCAGCGAAGGCCTGGTCAGGACCGTCGACGATCGCAACGAAAGGTTTGACGTGACTGACATCGCCCGCCTTGAGCTGTTGTGCGATCTCGCCGATGATTTTGACCTGAGCACCGAAGGGCTCGGGATCGTCTGCACGCTACTCGATCAGGTCCACACTCTCCGGAGCCAGTTGTTGGTTCTGGGCAAGGCGGTTGATTCCCAGCCGAGCGACGTTCGTGAAGCGATAATTGGCGCATTGACCAGCATACATAGGCGAGACTAAAGCGCAGATTCCTTTGGGGCTTTAGCGCGCGCTGGCGCGCCCGGGACCGCCGTGTATCATCGCGACACCGAACACCTCATTTTTCTTTTGTTATCAGAGGCATGAATGCCCATATACTGGCTTCGCCGCGGCATTCGACAGCACAAATGAACAAATACCTTAAACTGGGCCTTCTCGGTATTTCGCTTCTTTTGGGCGGCTATTTCGCGTACTCCATCGTCTTCGGTGCACGCAGTCCTACGAAAGTTGCGACCGTTGAATTACAGATCGAGCCGGCCCAGCTGGTTCTGGCCGTTGTCGGACGTGTCCGCAGTCAGGCCGTTGTCGATATCCGTTCCGAACGGCCTGGCGCGATCAAGGAAATGATGCATGATGAGGGCGACCTCGTGGAGGCGGGAGACGTTCTCGCGCATGTCCAGTCGGATGAAGAGCAGGCAAGCCTATCCGTCAACCGCGCCCAGTTGCAGGCACTAGAAGCTGAAGTCGCGCTTGCTCAGGTCCAACTCACCCGAACCGAAACGCTCGCAGATAAAGGACTGCTCGCCCCGGCCGCCCTGGACGAGGCGCGTGCCAATCTCGCGACCGCGAAGGCCAACCAAAAGGCTGCACAAGCCGCAATTATCCAGGCTCAGGCCCGCGTTGGTGAATATGATGTACGCGCACCTATGCAAGGCATCATCCTGTCCCGCCCCCTCGACCCCGGTCAGGTGGTAGGGACTACAGACATAATTTTCCAGATAGGTTCGCAAGATGCCGTCGAAATAGAAGCTGAAGTCGATGAATATTATGCCGACAAGTTGCAGGTTGGCATGACTGCGTTCCTGGCTCCGTCCGGGTCAAACGATGTGCATGAAGCGACACTGACAGAAATCGCACCACGAATAGACCCGCTAACAGGTGGTCGAATCGTCCGACTTCTGCCGAACAAAGACAATGACGCCTTCCTGCCAGGCCGGTCCGTCGACGTGAATATTCTTGTCGAGAAGATCGATCGGACACTGAGTGTTCCGCGCAGCGCTTTGGTCCGGGAAGGCGGCGCATGGCGCGTTTATGTCGTCGAGAACGGCAAGGCCGCTGCCCGCGAGGTCAGCTTCATTGATTGGCCAGGCGTGTCCGTCGTGATCAAGTCGGGTCTTGAGGCAGGCGACCAGGTTATCCTGGATTCGCTTCGGGTTACTTCCGGCATACCGGTCAAACCAATTGAACCAGTTGCGCGACAGGTGCGCTGATGCTGTTTCTTTCGAAAGTGGCGTTGCGGTATCTGACCTCAAACATCATACAAACCACGCTGCTGATTTCAGGAGTCGCCCTTAGCGTTGTCGTCTTTGTCTTCATCACGGCACTCATCAACGGGCTAGCACTCTATCTCACGGCCGAAGTTACGAGCAAGATCGCTCATGTGGAGCTTGAGCCGCCCAATACCGTGTCTCGTGTCCTGACAGATAATGATCGTTTCGTGGCCGCACCGGTATCGACATTTCGCCGCAAGCAGATTCGCAACTGGCAACAGGTTCTGGAACTCGCGGAAAAGATGCCCGGAGTTAAGACGGTCAGCCCGACCATCGACGGCAATGCATTTCTGACCCGCGGTGAAGCGGTTCTACCGGTTGCTGTTCAAGGGGTGTCGCCTGACAAAATCGATGCCATGGCCGACTTGTCGTCCAATCTGATCGCAGGCAACGCGGATCTCTCCGCAGGTGGATTGTTGGTCGGTGTGGAGTTGGCAGAAGAACTCAATTTAGCTGTGGGTGGGCCAGTCTTGATGCGCTCGGAACGCGGCGCCGAAAGGCTGATTCCGATAACCGGCATTTTCAAGTCGGGTGTCTCGAGCCTCGATCGACGGGTGGCCTATATATCAATTGGAGCTGCGCGACCTCTCTTTGATTTGCCCAATGGCGTGACGACCATCTCGATCAAGCTCGACGATCCTGATGAGGCTCCACGTGTCGCAAAGGCCCTGCAGGACGCCACTGGTTTGAAGGCGACCCCCTGGCAGGAAAAGAACAAGACACTGGAGGAAGCGACCGATGCCCAGGGGCGCACCGGTGTCTTTATCCAGAGCTTCGCGATGATCGCGATTATAATCTCGATCTCCAGTGCGCTCCTCCTGTCCAGCTATCGCCGCCGCGCCGAGATAGGAATTATGCGCGCGGTGGGCATTTCGCGCCGATTTGTTGCTGGCGTATTTGTCTTGCAGGGCATCCTCATCGGCGGCATCTCTGCACTACTCGGCGCAGGCTTAGGCTATCAGCTGTGTGTGACTTTAGCCTCAATCCAAGGCGCGAACGGGCGCCCATCTTTGCCCATTGCGCCATCGGAAGGCGGCTACGCTCTTGTCATCACGCTTACGATCATCGGCGCAGCGCTCGCGGCCGTCCTGCCCGCCCGAGCAGCAGCCGCTGTCGACCCTGTTGACGCAATACAGCAATGAACGACATTGTTCTCAAAGCCGAAGGCATCATCAAGACCTTCAGGAACGGCGATGAAGAGACGCGCGTTCTGAAAGGCATCGATCTTGTCCTTCCCAAAGGTCGTATGATCGCACTACAAGGCGCATCAGGCTCGGGCAAATCAACGCTTTTGAATATCCTTGGCCTGTTGATGCAACCAACATCGGGTGAGCTCACACTTTTAAACCAGCCCCTTGCCGGACTTCCGGACGCGGTCTTGTCTCGTTACCGCAACCGACATCTCGGATTCGTATTTCAGTATCACAACCTGTTGCCTGACTTTACTGCGTTGGAAAATGTCGCCTTTCCTGCGGCAGCGCCAGCCGGACGGCTCAAGCGTGACGTCAAGGAACGCAGCCAAATGCTGCTCGATCGGGTCGGCCTGTCTGATCGAAAGAATTTTCTAGCCACACGACTCTCGGGAGGCCAGAAGCAACGCGTCGCTATCGCGAGAGCGCTTATAAACAGTCCAAACCTGGTTCTTGCCGACGAGCCAACGGGAAATCTGGATCGCAAAACGAGCGATCAGGTGATGATGCTCTTGAAAGAGATTAACCGGGACGATCAGGCGACCTTTTTGATCTCGACACATGACGAAAATATCGCAGCATACTGCGATGAACGTATACAGATTGAGGATGGACTGATCGCGAAAGCAGATTCAGGCTAAGCGGTTGTGAGCCTGGGATTGCCAGGGCAAACAGCTTTGACACGACGTATCCTGAACGAGGTCTTTGCGAGCTCAGATTTTGAAGCCACGACGCCTGGCGAGGCATGAATCATCAGGGCGATGTCACATTTCTGGCGGATACCAAGTCTGCAGCAATTCGCTTCATTCCATTCCTCTGAGCAAAATCATTTCAATCATCAAAGATGGTACTGAACGCAGAGTCAGGTTCAACACCATGCGCTCTGCCGCACAATGATCTCAAGCTGCTTCAGCCGTCCCGAGGCCTTCTGCTTCAGGCTGCGCCGCAAGGTGAGCGGGCGTAGGTGCGCATTGGTCATGTTGATCACCGCCCACAGCTAAAGCCGCGCCTGTTCGAGGCAGTGATGGATGATATCGGACGGATGTCTCATGCGGCGCAGCATAGCGCGGGTGGGATATGGGTTGGATAAGGGGGCGGAAAGAAGCGGCGCAGCGACTGCCCCCTTCTCCTTTGGGAGAAGGGTTGGGGATGAGGGGCATCAGGCGCGCCACGAATAGTGGTGCTGGCGGCGACGTTGCCCCTCACCCCTAGCCCCTCTCCCGAGGGAGAGGAGAGGAGAGGAGAGAAAGGTTTAATTCCCCTCCGCGATCCGCACCAGCGCTGCGTCCATCATCGGTGTGGCGGATGAGACCGCCAGGGGGCGCTCGTTGGCGATCATCGCGAAGACCAGCGTCTGGCCGCTGGCGGCGGTCAGGTAGCCGGAGAGGGCGTTGGTGCCTTTGAGGGCACCGGTCTTGGCGAAGATGTTGCCCTCGAGGAGTGTGCCCCGGAAGCGGCGGGTGAGGGAGCCGTCGGTGCCGCCGACAGGGAACGTGTCTTTCCAGTTGTCGCCCCAGTCCTGCGTGGCGGCATAGGTCAGCAGGCTGACAATCGTACGGGGGCTGGTGCGGTTATAGACCGACATGCCGGAACCGTCGAACAGGTCGTAGCCATTGGGGCGGATGCCCGCGTCTGCCAGCAGGGCGGTGACGCGGGCGAGGCCGGCCTCGGCGCTGCCGTCTTCGCTGATATGGCCGAGATGGCGCAGCAGGAGTTCGGCCTGGAGATTGTGGCTGTCCTTGGCGAC
>NZ_JBBKXE010000181.1:0-3089 GCF_037969335.1 Hyphomonas sp.
GAGAAGGACGGTCCGGCCTATTACAATTCGCTCGTCATGCTCGACGCCGACGGCGCCGCCCTCGGCGTCTACCGCAAGAGCCACATCCCCGACGGGCCGGGCTACCAGGAAAAATTCTATTTCCGCCCGGGCAATACCGGCTTTCGTGTCTGGGACACGAAGAAGGGAAAAATCGGCGTCGGCATCTGCTGGGACCAATGGTTCCCGGAAGCCGCGCGCGCCATGGCCCTGATGGGCGCTGACGTTCTGCTCTACCCGACGGCCATCGGGGCCGAGCCGCAGGATTCCGGTCTTGATACCGCAGCGCGCTGGCGCCGCGCCATGCTGGGCCATGCCGTCTCGAACGTGATCCCGGTTTGCGCTGCAAACCGTGTAGGCGACGAGGAGGGGCAGGCCTTTTACGGCACCAGCTTCATTTCCGACCAGACCGGCGAAGTCGTCGCCGAGATGGACCGCAAGAAAGAAGGCGTCATTGCCGCGACGTTCGATCTCGACGTGATTGACCGCGACCGGGCGGCTTGGGGATTCTTCCGCGATCGGCGGTCGGACCTGTACGGGTCGCTGCTCTAGTCCTGCTTCACGCGGCGGGCCGCATCGAACCAGTCGGTCATGACGCCGCCCGGAACGCGGGACAGGTCACGATACCAGTCAGGCAGTTTGTTCACGGCGTCGGCCGTATCGCCCCAGCGGCGCAGGTTCGCGCCAGCGGCTTCGTGAAAGGCTTCGCGCATGCGCGTCTCGTCCATGGGCTGGAAATGCGACATGCCTTGTACGCTGGCAATGCTCTTCTGCGCCTTGAGCGTCATTTCAAGCATCGAAGCGGTGAGGGAGAGGGATGCGCGCCAGGGCGCCAGCCAGAGGTCCATCATGATGCAAACTCCTTGTTTCTGAACAGGATCGTAGGCCTTTATGGTGCGGTGCACAACAAATCTGATGCCAAACTTGTTCCGCTGCCCCTTTTTCGCCGCGAGCGAATGCACATAGTCTCCTGCCATGACCGATTTTCTGTTCACCAATTTCGTTCCCTCGCCGGCACGCGGCCGGGTCCTCGTCTTCGATTCCGGCGTTGGCGGCCTGACCGTTGCCGAGGAAATCCGGGCGCTCGGCCCAGCCTTGGGTGTGCACTATGCGGCCGATAGCGACTTTTTCCCTTATGGCGACAAGTCTGACGAGGCTTTGAAAGAGCGCCTGCCACGGGTTGCCAAGATGCTGTGCGACCATGTCAGGCCCGACGTGTTCGTCATCGCCTGCAATACGGCCAGCACGCTGGCACTGGCCGAGATTCGTGACGTGCTCGATATTCCGGTGGTCGGAACGGTCCCGGCGATCAAGCCCGCAGCAGCCTTCAGCCAGACTGGCACGATTGGCCTCCTGGCGACGCCCGGCACTATTCGCCGGGCCTATACGGCGCGGCTGATCAATGAATTCGCCAGCGGGCACCGCGTCATCATGCATGGCAGTATTGAACTCGTGCGGCTCGCCGAGGCCCATGCGCGCGGTGAAGACGTGCCGATCGAGGCCATCGCTGCGGCGCAGGCCCCTCTGTTCGAGGCGCCCGGCGGCGACCAGATCGACACGGTCGTTCTGGCCTGCACGCATTTTCCATTGGTGCGCGGGCAATTGATCGCCAGCGCGCCCCATGGGGTCAGCTATGTCGATTCCGGTGCGGCGATCGCCCGGCAGACGATTCGCGTACTGCCACATGAAACTGAAGCACGTGGCGTCGGGGGGTCAGCCTACCTGACAAGTTCGCCCGAGGAGTCGCCGGATCTGGCGCTTGTCCTCAGGCGTTACGGTTTCCCGGATGTTCACTTGGTCGCTTTGGACCCGATCGCGATGACTTCTGCGCCGATGGCATTGTAGAGGCTCGGCCAGGGTGCATCGTGCACGATTGCGACTTCGGTCTCGCCAAATCCGTTGAACCGGCTGGACATGGCCCGGCCATAGGCGCCGATATTCCCGAATTCGAGATAGTCGCCTTCGGTCAGGCCGGCTGGCAGCCAGACCTTGTCAGGGAACTTGTCGGTCGAATCGCAGGTTGGTCCGTAGACCGTGTATTCGGCCATGCCGCGCAGCTTGCGTCCGTCACCCGTGATGGCGCGCAACGGGAAGGACCAGCGCTCGTGCACCGCATCGTAGAGGGCACCATAGGAACCGTCATTGATGTAGATCGAGCCGGGCTTCGCGAGTTCAACGCGCACGAGCAGGCTTTCGGCTTCGGCGACAAGCGCGCGGCCGGGTTCGCACCAGAGGTCGGCGTTTTCGAGCACGAACATGTTCTCGAACGAGGTTTCAACCATGGCTGCATAGGCTTCCAGCGATGGCGGAGGCGTATCGGCATAGATTGACGGGAAACCGCCACCAACGTCCACGATATCGACGGTGACACCGGCCGAGATGATGATGCGCGAGACGTCGGCCATGGCCGTGGCCCAGGCCGAAGGCTTCATCGCCTGGCTGCCGACATGGAAGGAAACGCCCAGCTCATCGGCATAGCGGCGGGCTTCGCGCAGGATTTCTGCAGCGTCATCCTCGTTGGCGCCGAATTTTCCGGTCAGCGGCAGGGTCGCGCCATCATTCGAGACGCCAATGCGCACGATGATGGTCAGGTCCCTGGCATGGCCCGTCTCTTCGAGAATCTTTTGCAGTTCGGCCTGCGTGTCAGTCACGAAGATGCGAACGCCATACTGATGGTAGGCGCGGGAAATCGCCCGGCGGTTCTTCACAGGGTGAAGGAAGGCCATGCGGGCGCCGGGGAACCGGTTGTAGATCAGTTCGATCTCGTTTTCCGAGGCAACGTCGAAGCTGTTGATGCCGGCTGCCCAGAGGGCATCGAGCACGTGCACGCCGGGATTCGCCTTCACGGCATAGAATGGCTGGGCCGGGAAGCTTTCCCGGAACCATTTCGCAGCCGCCGTCACCCGATCCGGGCGGAAGCAGTAGACAGGAACATCGGGCTCTTGCGAGCGAACGATATTATAGGGGGTAGCATAGGAGTGCATGACACCTAACCTCCAAAGGGCTTTTAACCAGCTTCGGGCGTTAGTGCAGGGGGCCCCCAGTTTAAGGGTTGGCCCAGATGTCCGCCA
>NZ_JBBKXE010000182.1:0-18039 GCF_037969335.1 Hyphomonas sp.
CGCGTCGCTTCGCCCGACTCCGAATAGGGCAGCAGCCGGCGCTCGATCTCGTCGAGATAGGTGGACATATAGTCGAAGGATGCCCCTTCTTCGCCCCGGATGCTGATAAAGAAGCTGCCCCGGTCTTCGCGTGGGACATATTCCTCGTCGATATTCTGGAAGAGCAGGACGGCGCCACCAAAGATACCGCACAGCATGATCGCCACAAGGATGGGGCGGTGAATCAATCGGTCGAGAATCCAGCCATAGCCGGATTTGAGTGCAGAAAATGCACTGTTAATGGCATAAGGAATGACTCGAAGGATGCCGGTCGTCGCTTTTGGCTTGAGCAGCTTGGATGCCAGCATCGGCACGAGCGTGAGCGACAATATGCTTGAGAATGCGACGGCTGCGGCCATGGTCAGCGCGAATTCCGTGAACAGCCGCCCGACATTTCCCTCGAGAAACGTGATCGGGATGAAGACCGAGATCAGGACCAGCGTCGTCGCGATGACCGCAAAGCCGACCTGGCGCGTGCCGCGATAAGACGCGACGAGCGGGGACTCGCCCAGCTCGTCCATACGGCGGTGGATGTTCTCAAGCACGACGATCGCGTCATCCACGACGAGGCCAATCGCCAGAACGAGCGCCAGCAGGGTCAATAGATTGATCGAGAGCCCGAGAGCGAAGAGGACGATGAACGTCGAGATAATCGAGATCGGGACTGTAATGGCCGGAATGATGGTCGAGCGCACGCTTCCGAGAAAGAGGAAGATCACGAGCGTCACCAGCCCGACCGCGATGAAGAGCGTATTGTAGACCTCTCGAATGGAGGCGTCGATAAACACGGACGAGTCGAAACTCTGCGCGATTTCCATGCCTTCCGGCAGCGTCTCGTTCAACTCGGCGGCCAGTTCGCGCGCGCCCCGCGCCACGTCGACGGTGTTCGCCGTCGATTGTTTGATGATGCCCATTCCCACCATCGGAACGCCGTTGCCACGAAAAATGTTGCGATCTTCTGCCGTGCCACGTTCCACGCGGGCGACGTCGCCGAGCCGGACCAGATAGCCATCATCGCCTTGCGCAATGACCAGGCCGGCAAAGTCTTTCGGGGTCCGGAACGCGCGTTCGATGCGGACGGTGAATGTGCGGGAATCGGACTCCAGGCTGCCTGCCGGCGCCTCGATATTCTCGCTGCGCAAGGCGCTTTCGATATCACTGACGGCGAGGTTGCGGGAGGCCAGCGCACGCCGGTCGATCCATATCCGCAAGGCGTAGTCGCGTGCCCCGCCGACCCGCACACGCGCTACACCGTCCAGCGCCGAAAACCGGTCGACCAGGAAACGGTCTGCATAGTCGGAAAGCTCCGGTGTTGTCAGGTTTTCGCTCGCCAGATTCAGCCAGATGATCACATCATCATTGGCATCCGCCTTTTCGATTTCGGGCGGGTCCGCCTCCGGCGGCAGCTGGTCGAGGACGCCCGACACCCGGTCGCGGATGTCATTGGCGGCGGCATCAATGTCCTGATCGATGCTGAATTCGATACTGATGCGAGACCGGCCATCCGTCGAATTCGAATTGATGAACCGGATACCCGACACGCCGGCAATCCGATCCTCGATGACGCGGGTGATACGGGTTTCGATCACATTCGCAGAGGCGCCGGGATAGCGTGTGTCGATCGACACGATCGGGGCGTCGATATCGGGATATTCGCGCAGCGGCAGACGGTTGTAAGCGACGAGGCCGAAAATGATCAGGATGAGCGACAGGACCGATGCGAAGACCGGACGTTTCACCGAGATGTCGGACAGCAGCATCTTCGCTATTTCGCGTTTGCTGCGGCACCATTGCCGGACGCACCCGGCAAGATGGCGGATCGGTCGCGGACAATGATTTCGGAGCCTTCGCGCACACGGATGGCCCCTTCTGTGATAATACGCTCACCCTCCTCGAGACCGGACAGGACTTCGACATTACCGCCCTGACGCAGGCCAATCTCGACCTTGCGCTGGCGCGCAATCACCCTGTCGCCATCGTTGACGGCGACAAGGACGAAATTGTCAGGCCCAAGCGGCTGGATCGCGCCCTCTGGAATGGATAGCGCTGTACGCGCATCCGCGGAAATGGTGACACGCATGAACATGCCGGCTTTGAGCGTTTTGTCAGGATTGGGCAGGATCGCGCGGACGCGCACGGAGCGCGTCACCGGATCAATGGAATTGTCGACACTGTCGATCGTGCCCGAAAAATCCATGCCGGGAAGGTCGTCTGTCGAGGCCGTCACCGCCACGCCCGGCTTGAGTGACCTGAGGAAGGTCGACGGCACCAAAAAGTCGAGTTTCATCTGACTGTCGTCCACGAGCGTCGCAACCACGTCGCCAGGCCGAACGTAGGAGCCGACACTGACCATGCGGAAGCCGAGCACACCATCGAACGGTGCCACAAGCACACGGTCTTTCTGGCGAACCTGGACGGCGCGGAGCTGGGCATTGGCATTGTCGAGATCGCGGCGGGCTGCGTCGAGCGCAGTCTGGGCGATGGCGTCCTGCTCGGCGAGCTGTATCGCGCGCTGGTACTGCCGGCGCGCCTCGTCTGAATTGGCTTCTGCTGCCTCGACAAGCGCAACCTGTTCACGCTGAGCGAGTGACAGCAATGTCTTGCCCGCCACCACGCGCTCGCCATCATCGAAATACAGTGCCGTAACGCGGTCGGCGACGTTGAGTGTCAGGTCGACACGCTCATTCGCCTTGAGCGTACCCAAGGCCTCGATCCGCATCGCGAAGTCCTGTTTTCCCACGTCGGCAACAAAGACGCTTGCCGGTCCCCGCCCCTGGGCAGATGCAGGCAGGCCCGGAATCAGGACGGCAAACACAGCGACCACCAGGCCGAGCGGCCGAAAAAGTCTCCAGGAGCTACCAGTATGTGCCATTCAGTTTCCTTGTGATGTTCAGGCTTGCGCCTCCGAACACCTGAAAATTAGACGGAAACGCCCGTTTATATAGATCCAGCCTCCGATACATCGCGATATAGGGCGCAACGTCCGGAAGCCAACACTCGTGCTTACTGCCAATTATCGCACCGAAAACCCAACAATTTCGCAACAATAACGAAAAATTGACCCGCTCTGGCCGTGCGTCAGGCGTCCACATCGGGTTTCGAAACGTCGTCCATACCGAGTTCGGCGAGCACCTCATCTGTGTGCTGGCCGACAAGCGGGGCGGGACGGATCGGACGGCGTGTTTCGCCCCGGAAAATGACCGGCGGCTGGGTTTCCCAATAGTCGCCCTCCGTTGGATGGGTGCGTTTCTGGAAGTAGCCGACCGCCTGGAGGTGGGGGTCGTCGCGCAATTCGCTGATGTCATTCACGCGTGCAGCCGGAATATCGGCGGCCGTGAAAGCATCCAGCCAGAACTGCGTGGGTTTGACAGTGAGATAGGCCTGAACGCGTTCCATCATGTAAGGCATGTTGTGATACCGGCCCCGGCGATCATTGAGGCGCGCGTCCTGCAGTTCCTCCGGCGCTTCCAGCACGTCGAACAAGCGGACCCAGCGTGCGTCGACATAGGGTGCAATCGTTATCCAGCCGTCGGCCGTCTGGAGCGGCTGGCGGGACGGATCGACCTGACGCTGATAGCAGACCGGGCCATTGGGCGGATCGAAAGTCTCGCCATAGAGATGTTCTTCCAGCAGGAAGTGCGTCACACATTCAAACATCGGGACCTCGACATGGACCGCTTCACCGGTGCGGTCGCGTTGGCGCAAGGCCGCCAGCGTCGCGTAGACCGCATGCAGGCCGGACACTTTGTCAGCGATCGCCATTGGCAGGAATCGCGGTGCCGGGTTGCCATCGACCCGTGGCAGGAGGCTCGCCGTCCCTGACAAGCCCTGGATCAGGTCATCGTACGCAGGCCGGCCCGCATAAGGGCCCTCGGAGCCGAACCCGGTGCAGTGGACATAGACGATGTCAGGCTTGATCGCCTTGACCTCGTCATAGGTCAGGCCAATCCGGGCGACGGCGTCTTCGCGGACATTGTGAATAAAAACATCGCTCTGCTGGATCAGTTTTGTGATCGCGGCCCTGCCCGCGTCCGACTTCAGGTCCCAGACCACCGAGCGCTTGCCACGATTGATCGTGAGGTGGCACGGGCCCATGCTGCGCGTGTTCACGGGCTTGCCGACATTCCGGAAGTCGTCTCCAGCCGCTGGTTCCACCTTCACGACTTCAGCGCCCATATCGGCCAGCGTTTGCGTGCAATATGGCCCGAAAATCACCGTCGTCATATCAGCGATGCGAATGTCGGAAAGGACGTCTGTGCCGGGCATATCGGGCTCCGTTTCATGTCTAAGGGTGGTCGCCCGCGGGGCATGCCGTCCATCTGGTACGGGGTTCGAAAACGCATATCAACGCCAATTGGCCTGGCGGGACAGTTCGCCCTGCGTCAACGAACGTCCATTCCGCAACGTCAATTGCCGGTCGGTTTTGACTTCGGATCAAACGATGCCCAAGTGGATTGATTGCAGCGTGATGGATCACGCCGCCGCCTTCAGGAGTCCATCATGACCAAGCTTTCCATTCTCGACCTGGTCCGCGTTACACAGGGCACGGATGCGCGCACAGCCATGGACAATGCGCGGGACCTGGCAGCGCACGCGGAGACCTGGGACTATAATCGTATCTGGGTCGCAGAGCATCACAACATGGCGGGTATCGCCAGCGCAGCCACATCGCTGGTCATTGCCCATATTGCGGCCGGATCAAAGAAGATCCGCGTCGGCGCCGGCGGCATCATGCTGCCCAACCATGCTCCGATCGTGATTGCGGAACAGTTCGGCACACTCGAGCGCCTGTTCCCCGGACGTATCGACCTTGGCCTCGGCCGCGCACCCGGTACCGACCAGATCACCCTTCGCGCATTGAGAACCACGGCCGAAGCGTCAGAACGGTTTCCGCAGGATGTCATGGAGCTGCAGGCCTTCCTCGGGCCCTTGCAGCCCGGCCAGCGCGTGCAAGCCGTTCCGGCGGCCGGAACGAACGTGCCGCTCTGGATTCTCGGGTCGAGCCATTTCGGCGCGATGCTGGCGGCTGAACTGGGCCTGCCCTACGCTTTCGCCTCGCATTTCGCGCCAGCGCACCTGATGTCGGCGCTGAAGATCTATCGCACCCGCTTCAAACCGTCCGAGCAGTTGCAGGAACCCTATGCGATGGTTGGCGTGAACATTATTGCTGCGGACAGTGACGCCGAGGCAAATCGGCTCGCAACCACCCAGAAGATGTCATTCGCCAACCTGCTGCGCGGCACGCGCTCGCTCAGCCAACCGCCCATAGACGATATCGACGAATACTGGACTGCAGCCGAAAAGGCACAGGCGCAAAACATGCTGGCGCGCTCGATCGTCGGGTCCCCGGATACAGTGCGCGCGGGTATCGCGGCGCTGACAGACGAGACCGGCGCCGATGAGCTCATCATTGTGTCGGATGTGTACGATCACGCATCCCGTCTGCGCTCGTTCGAACTGATCGCGTCAACGCAGAAATAAAAAGAGCAAAACCGGGAGGAAACGGGATGGGACAAAGCGATACAGACTTCACCGGCAAACGCGTGCTGATCGTCGGCGGATCCAGCGGCATTGGCAACGGCATTGCCCAGGCCTTCCGCGCGCGCGGTGCGGAGGTGCTGGTCTGGGGCACACGCGCGAACGCCAGCGACTATGATCCGGCCGATGGCAGCGACCTTGACGGGCTGGCCTACCAGCAGGTCGATGTTGGTGATCCCGACGCGATCGAGGCGGCGCATGTCGATTTCGACACGCTCGACTCGCTCGTCCTCTGCCAGGGCACAGTCGTTTACAAGCGCGGCGAGTTCGAACGCGAGGGATGGGACCGCGTCATGGCCGTCAACCTGGACAGCCTGATGCATTGTGCGCGGCGGCTGAAGCCCATGCTGGCGAAAGCCGGCGGATCGGTGATCATCGTCAGCTCCATATCGGGCTTTTCAGCCAATGTCGGCAATCCGGCCTACGCAGCCTCCAAGGCGGGAGCCATCAGCCTGACCAAGACGCTCGGCCAAGCCTGGGCGCCGGAAGGGATTCGCGTCAACGGTCTCGCGCCGGGACTGGTGGACACCAAGCTGACAAAAGTCACGACGGGGAATCCAAAACGCCTTGAAGGGGCGTTGCGGGCCATCCCAGTGGGCCGCATGGGACTACCCGCAGACATGGCAGGCGCCGCGATCTTCCTCGCGAGCCCTTTGGCCGCGTATGTCTGCGGCCAAACCCTAATTGTGGACGGCGGATTGTCGCTCTGATCCGAGGCCGTCAACAATGATATTGCCCCGGAACCGCGATCAGAACGTGCCATGTTTCAGGAAGCCAGCCTTCCAGGTCGGCATAAAAAAGCGCCCCACAAATGCGGGGCGCTTTTAATCAGGTCACAATATTTCGTGAGACTTTATTCTAGAAGTTGTAGCTGGCGCCAAAGACGATCCGACGATCCGTGAGACCCTGGAAGCACAGCAGAGCGCCCTCATTCACACACGACTGCTCAACAGGAGACTCCGTGAGGTTCACGCCCTCAATGCCGATGCTCAAATGGTCATTCACCGAATAGTTGACGCTGGCATTGAGCTGACCCCTGGCTTCTTGAACAACCGGGAAGCCCCAAGGATAGCTGGACGTACTACCGAAATCTTCCGAACGGTAGGCTGAACGCCACGTATAACGCGCCCTGGCCGAAAGACCGTATTTTTCGTAGTACAGCGTTGTGTTGTAGGAATCCTCAGACAGATCAATCTCCGTCACCGGCAGCTCAACATCTGTGGCTCCGTTGGCAGCAAAGACCGTAGCGGCTCGGGATGTCGCGTCCCATACGCCCTCACCTGGAGAAAAGCTCAGGTGGGTGTAGTTTGCCACAACACCGAATCCTGAGGCCCAACCAAGTCTGTCTTCGAACGATGACAGATCATACTGGAAGGCAACCTCAACACCTTTCTGGGTGGTCTCCCCCGGATCATTCACCAGCTGCGCTGACGGAACACATACCCCGGCAACACCCGACGTCGTCTGCAGGTTCGTAACAGGGTCTAGCGGCGCGAAAACGTTCCGTGGCGAGATGGGGTTGAAAATACCACCGCCTTCACAAGGCGCGGTAACATCACGAACCAGTTGTGTAACACCATTGGCATCCACGGTTGGTGTTTCCACCGGATTTTCCTGTTGAGATACAAACAGTCCGGTGCGCTTCTTCTGGAAAATTCCGACGCTCAACACGGCCGATGGCGCAAAGTACCATTCGGCCCCGAGATCAAAGGACTCCGTTACCTGAGGCTCCAATCCCGGATTGCCAAGATTTACAGCCGGGTTAGGGCTCGTGGTAAACGTGTACGACGTGGACAGGTCGTCGAAATCCGGGCGTCGGATATCTTTGCCCCAACTGGCGCGCAGAACCACATCGTCACGAACGTCTGCTACGAGGTTGAACCGTGGAAGGACGAAATCATAGCTGCCCTCTGTGGTCGTCGGCGTTGCCACGCCACCGAGGATCGTATTCCCCGTCGAAGAGATATCAGTTTGGATGTACCTAAGGCCTGCATTACCGCGGAACATGCCAGCACTGAAATTTGCTTGCCCATACCAGGCATGGGTCTTTTCCTCGATGTCGAAGAACGCTGCCTGGGCCGATGTTGGTTCACTGATCGGGCCGCGGGTTGAACCCGTGATCAAATTGTTTGCGGCGATAGCGGCGTTCAACGTGTCGAGCACACGTTGCGGGTCAGAGGCGACGATATCTGGGTTCATGAGAAGGAAATCGCGCACATAGAGCGCTCTTCCATCCGCCGCATTGAAGTTGTTTGGTCCCGGAGCAAGAAGGTCCGCGAACAAATCGCCCGTTGGGCTGTCTTGCAGAAGACTTAGCGAGACGTTTGAGGTGATATCGTCATTGAGGCTGGTCGTCTTGTTGAAGCGATAGCCGAAGTCAAAGGAGAAGTTCTCGTTTTCCTCGTACGTAAAATCCGCCCGGAATGCATCTTCAGAGTTCTCTGCTTTGCTTTCCGAGAGCTGCACCTGCTGAAGCGCATAGTTCGCAGGATCAAGCAAATCCGCTGCTGTCGGGGCGAAGGCTGCATCATATGCAATACCCCATGTCAGTCTGCCCCCCGTCAGATCGTACGCAAACGGCGTGCCGTTGTCGTTTGCTGTGTAAGTTGGCGATGTGGGCGCATTCGGATTGAGGAAGTTGAGCGTGGTGTTGATGCTAGGGGTCCTGGTGTCAGAATTCGCCGTCGCAAACTCAACGCGGCCTGAAAGCTTGTCACCATGGGTCCAGTCTGTACCCAATCGGAAGATTTGGCTGTCCGTAAGACGAGAGTTTGTATCGCCCGAAAGACGCAGGTTTCCGTCACTCCCGTCAGATTGAACAGGAATGATACCCCGGACCGCCGCCTGAACGCTGCCGAGATTCTGGCCATTGATGGAGCCAAAATTGACCGTTTCAAACTCATCAGGAACCGACGTGCCCGCGAGATCCGAAACGCCTGACGCTTGTACCCGCGAGCTCTGCTCCCTGCGCTCCTGATCGTTTACGATTGCATCAAAATAGAACTTCATGTTCTCAAGACCATTTGGCCTGAATTCCAACGAGCCGGAAAAATTGGTCGTTTTGGATTCGTAGTTGTCGTAGTCCTGGATCAGGAACTGAATAGGCAGAAAATCAAACGACTGGGCGTTCGCGGAACCGCCATTTGCCGCGACGAAGTTGTCGCGATCGACGCGCGGACGGAAAGCCGTCGCATCCTGTTCAGCATAGCTCAAGCTCGCCACGACCCCGAGTTCGCCAGCACTTGTCGTCCATTTGTCACCATAGGCGCCGGACAGTCGCGGTTTGATGCCATCGGTTGTCAGGCTGCTGTCTTCACCTTGAATGCGCACACTTAGCAGACGGTCGTCCAGATCAAGCGGACGAATTGTTCTCAGGTTGATGGTGCCGCCGACTGAACCTTCGATCGTTTTGGCTTCAGACGCTTTTGTAACTTCCACGGCAGCGATCATCGCTGCAGAAACGTCTTCGAAGCTGATGCCGCCACGGCCGGATCCAGAGCCTACGGTCGAGACGCCGTTGATCTCTGTACGGTTTGAGTTCGTGCCGCGGATCTGAACGCCTTTACCAACACCGGCTTCACGCGTGATCTGAACACCCGGGATATTCTCAAGAACTTCGGCGAGGTTTTGGTCCGGCAGCTTGCCGATATCTTCTGCCCGAATCACCTCGACCAAGTTGTCAGCCGCGCGTTTCTCATTGAGCGCTGTCGCGAGCGATGCCCGGATGCCAGTCACGACCACGACATCTTGCCTGGCCTCTTCCTCAACAGAGGCAGCAGGCACTGACACAGGCTCCTCTTGCGCCAAAGCCATCGTCCCCAGCGGCAATGCAACGCCAGCCAGCAAGCCGGCTCGCCAATACCCGCCAGCGCCCCGGCGGACGGAGTTCTTTTGTGTTTGATTTGGCATTCCTGTTCTCTCCCTTTGAATATCCTCTGGCTTCGTCTCGAGGCGAAGCGCTTGCATGACAGCCAACACGCAACCCATTAATGTGTCAACCGCTTTGGTCTACTTTATTTAGATAATTGGTCGGACCAATTAGGCGTTTTCGGCGCTTTGTAGCAATAATGAGACACTGCGGCCGAACCCATCGACCTTGGGCTGGCCATCACCTACCTCGCGAAGAAAATAATTGGTTGCCAAGTTGGACCGTACAGATGGCATGGCAAACAGAGATCGATGCGACCACCATGAAGACGTCGCCCAGTACCGTGAACCGAGCGTCGGTTTCGTCCGTTCGGCAAGCCGTGATGGGCGCTTGTAATTTCAGTAATGACGACTCGATCTTCGAGCATGAATGAAACCGAAGACAGTGATGCTGAAAGCGGCTTACTAGCGCCTCAGTCGTCCAAATGACGTCGTACCGGCAAGGGCGCTGACTTCGTCGACAGTGACGCAGTTCGCATCGCCTACGATGGCGTGCTTCAGGCAATTGGCCGCCGCCGCAAAGTTCGCAGTCTCCTGCGCGCTCATGCCCTGGACGAGACCGTAGATCAGACCTGCACTGAACGCGTCTCCTGTGCCAACCCGATCGATCACGTTCTGCATGTCATAGGCGCGTGAGAACACCTCGATTTCACCCTGTTGCAAGTACGCCTTCCACGCATGATGCTCAGCAGTTGTCGAAGAGCGGATTGTAATTGCAATATTCGTCAGGTTCGCAAATCGGTCTTTCAGCTTCGCGCCGAGCGTTGTCACCCACTCGTCGCTGCCATTTTCACCATCGCCGTCCATTCCGAGGCAGGCTGGGCAATCACCCCGTCCGGCGATTAGCGTATCGGCCTGCGCGACCATTGCAGGCAAAACTTCGGATGGCGCTACGCCATATGTCCACAAGCGCTCTCGATAGTTGAGGTCGATTGATATGTGCACGCCGCGATTCCTGGCTTCAGAAACACTTCGCTCCGCCAGGGCTCTGGTTGTCTCGCTGATGGCCGGGGTGATACCACTCAGGTGAAACATGTCCGCGCCGTCGAATACCGCGTCCCAATCGACGCGACTTGCGTCAAGGCATGTAAAGGCGCTGTCCGCACGGTCATAGATCACGCAGCCGGCACGGTAGTCGGCGCCTTCTTCCATAAAATAGAGCCCCATTCGGCCAGCACCGCGAAACACAAAGCGCGTGTCGACCCCTTGCGCCCGCAGCGACATCAGCGCTTGCGTGCCCAGTTCTGAATCAGGCAAGGCTGACACAAAGCGCGATTCAACTCCGAAATTAGCAAGGGACACGGCGACATTTGCTTCCGCGCCGCCATGGCAAACGTCGAGGCTGGTCGCCTGCCGCAAGCGCAATTTGCGCGGGGGCGACAAACGCATCATCAATTCACCAAGGGTTACAATGGTGGCTGTCATATCCGGACTTTCTCATCATAAGGGATTGGACCGGCGCACAGGCGTCACGGATGTGCGCCGGCCCACCCATAGCGGAAGGGAGGACTTCCGCTTACGAGAAGAACATACCACCATTGATATCGATATTCGCGCCGGTGATGTAGGCCGATTTTTCAGACGCAAGATAAACGACCGCATCGGCACAATCATCCGGATGCCCCTGGCGACGCAACGGCACTGAATTTTCGACGTTTTTCCTCACAGCATCCGGCGTGAATGTATCGTGGAATGTCGTGTCGATCATGCCCGGACAAAGCGCGTTGCAACGAATGCCGTCGGGACCAAGCTCTTTGGCCATCGACCGCGTGAACGTCATTACGGCGCCCTTTGCAACAGAGTAAGCAGCTGCACCACCGCCGCCGCCGTCACGCCCTGCCAATGAGGCAAGGTTCACGATCGAGCCGCCTTTCGGCATATTCGGAACGACCGCTTGGGTCGTCAGGAATGTCGCGTTCATATTCAAGGCCATGACGTGATTGAAGAAATCCTCGTCCATCTCTGCCAGCTTCTTTCGCGCTACCAGCCCGCCAACGTTGTTCACCAGAACATGGATATCATCTCCGAAAGCCTTGACCGCTTCGGCAACAAGCCTGTCCACGTCAGCCTTCTTCGTCATGTCCCCCTTCACAGCAATAGCCTTACCTCCAGCCGCCTTGATGGTCGCGACTGTCTCATCAGCAGCCGCCTGGTTGGAGTTGTAGTTGACGACGACATTGCAGCCTTGCTCGCCGAGCTTTACGGAGCACGACCGCCCGATGTCGCGGGAGCCACCGGTCACAATGGCTGTTTTACCTTTAAGGTCACTCATATTCTCTTCCTTCAATTTATGGATCGATAGTCGAAAGGTCAGGCCTTGTTGTTACGCGGCGATAGTGCGCGGTTTGAGCGGCCGTATTTCACCACACAGAATCCACACGCTCGCAATCGCCGTGATGGCCAGAGCAGCCCCCAGGACAAAGACCGGCGCATAATTTGCCCCCATCGTCAGCCAGGGAACCAAATAAGTCAGTCCCGCAGCTGCGAGCTTGGCGGCCATACCTGCGAACCCGGACAATGTTCCAACGGTCTTGCCTCCGTAAAAGTCACTGGGCAGAGTCTGGACGTTGCCAATGGCCGTTTGGAAGCCGAACAGAATGACAAACATCAGTCCGAGCGCCAAAGCAGGAGTCGCAGCCACCGACATCGCCAGCAGTGACGGCAGCATGATCAAACAACCCAAGGTGATTGCGAATTTGCGTGTCTTGTTGACGCTCCAACCGGCTTTCAGGCGGTTTTGCGCCAGGAGGCCGCCGAACCATGCCCCAAACATAGCGCCCACATAGGGCAACCATCCAGATACAGCGAGGTCCTTGATGTTGAAATTGTGGACTTCAAAAAGATATGTCGGGATCCAGATTATGAACAACCACCAAATTGGATCAATCGCGGCAGATGCGATGATCACACCCCAGCTCTGCTTGCGTGAAAGAAGTTCAGGCGTGGAGGGGTTATACCCACCGTCCAGATTGCCGTCTTCGTTCAAATCCTCATTAATCTGGCCACTGAGTATGTATTCACGCTCATCATCGCTCAACCATGCGTGATATTTTGGTGGTGCTTTCACGATGACCAGCCATGGCACAAGCCACAACAGGCCAACCGCGCCGACCAATATGAATATCAGCTTCCAGTCCAGGAAGATCGCCAGATAAGCAATCAACGGAATGGAAATAATACCGCCTATGGCCGCGCCTGAATTGAAGATACCTTGAGCCAAAGCGCGCTCATCAACCGGGAACCATTCGGCGTTCGCCTTGGCTGCGCCCGGCCAGTTTCCTGCTTCAGCCAATCCCAGAATCGATCTGAAGATACTGAAACTCAAAATGCCTTGGGCGAATGCATGAGCCGCCGTTGCTAACGACCAGACGCCAATAGAGAGAACGAAGCCGAGACGCGTTCCGATCCAATCGAAGATCTTCCCGAAAATTGCCTGGCCCAAGGCGTAGGAAAAAATGAAAACGACCGAGACAATGCCCAGAATATGCTTGTGGCCGTCAGCATTCATATCAGGAAACAGGTCAGGCGCGATCTGCGCAGGCCACAACACGTTCAGCGTTTGCCTATCAATGTAATTGATAACGGTAGCTAGCGCGACCAGTGTCACCACCCACCATCTGAGCCCCTTGATCTTCATGACACAAAAGCCTCCACACCGAAAAAGTCTTCCCGCGCAGGGCTGAACACATCCAGCAGGACTCCCGGCTCCAGACATACAGCGCCGTGTGCGGCCATTGACGGAACGAAGAAGCAGCCTCCGGCCTCAAGGACCTGTTTATGACCATCGACCTCGACTTCGAACTTTCCTGAAACAACATAGGACACTTGGGAATGATGATGGTGGTGCACGTCTCCCACGGCGTCACCGTCGAACCAAACCTTGGCCATCAGGATCTTGTCATCATAGCCGAGCAAGGTGCGGTAGACGCCGCCTCCAATACTTTCTGCCTCATCCCTCGGACTGCTCATGAAGAGCTTTGATTGAACGTGCATGGTCATCCTAATTTTCCCCCTTTTTTTCTTGTGCAGTATCAGCCGAGATGTGCAGTCCAACCGGACCGCTCCAGCTTATGGACTGGTCATTGAGCATTACCTGGTGGACGGCGGCCGGCGCGGTGTCGTCTGAAAACAGTATACGAATCTCGCCGCCGCTCTTCGGGGTAACGGTGTAGATTTCGGTATTGCCAGACCGGCTGATATCGAGGTTCTCGACAGAGCCGCCTGAGAAGACCGTGACTTCCTCGTCATTGTCATATCGACCATGGCGCTCATACACCGAAAGGAATGCCGCATCCTTACCCGTCGCGCGAAGGATCATGGCCTGCTCGTTACGCAAATTATTGTTGGGGTCGTTCGCGCCGAGCCTTGTAAGGAAGGCGCCGAGCGATTGGCGCGACGTGAACGTGAGCGTGTAAAACTGGTCATCAATCAAAAATGACAGGTCAGACTGCGCGCCAGCTGGAACCCCACCAGATTCGGCAGTTTTCCAGAGATGCTGGTAGCCAGCGCGAATACCGAGCGGAACAAGCTGAGCGACGGCGTATTTGAACGGCAAACTCGTCTCGATCAATTGTCCTTTGAAATGGACCGGAAGATCATAAGTGTGGGACTCGTCACTCGATCCGCGCACGACGTCGATCACGTACGAACCGCTGCCATCACGATCAACCATTGCCACCACACGCTGATATGTGACCCCGGCATAAGCGGTGCTGATTTCAGCGGCGGCGTAACTTGCGCCCGGAGTGTCATCAAATGCCAGGATTGTCGGCGTTAGCGTCTCTCCCCGCTGCCAATCGCCATCAAATTGACTGGACTGATCGACCACTAATGTGTTGTGCGCCACCGTCTGTTTCGCCCAACTCGTATTCTCCGGCAAATAGCGCCCGCCATCCTTTGGTTCGACATTCAGGAATCTTGCTGCGCCGTAATCTGCCACCACTTCATCGCCATTGTCATAATATAGCAGTCCGAGACGGTCGAAATGCCCATGACCCAGGCCCTGAGACGTTGCCTTGAAAACCAATGCGGCAGCGTCCGCTTCCGACCCCGAGCGCAATGTAATCAGCGCGCCACGGTCGCCAGCCGGTCCGTCACGCAGTTCCAGTGTTTTGTATACGAAGGGTTTTGACTTTCCGGCGGCAATGGCATCCGAAAGCTTTTTGCCTTCCGGGGTTGGAACAATGCTCTTCTGCTGCTGCGCGATACTGAGCAGGGAAACATCCCCTGTCAGATCGTAAGCTATCGCGACAGCGTAACGAAGCTCGGCTGTGTTCAGGCCCTTTTCCCGTATCGCATCATTGATCGGGAAGAACCGCCCACCATAGCTTTGCTGTATCGTTGCCGTAATGGCCTTGCGCAACACACCACCGCGATGGTCAAATATCCTGAGATCGGGGTCATGCCGTTCAATTGCCTGCGCAAACAACACAAAGGGCATAAGCGCGAAACGTTGATAATAGGGCCCCTCAGCATAGTATCCGTCGGGCGAAAAAAGTTCGTCGACCTGCTTTATGAACCCTGCTTCTCCTGACTTATCGAGGCCGTAGAGAGCCTTCTCAACATAGTCACGCTCGTCCAGCGCATAGCCCGTCATGCCGACAGCGGCCGCGGCCCATGTGCCGTGATTGTGAATGCGGTTGAACGTCTGCGGAGAACCTTCGGACAGAAAATCCGCCATCGGCCGAAAAAGCTGGCCTTCGATTTTGGCGCGCTG
The DNA here is from genome assembly GCF_037969335.1 of Hyphomonas sp. Lineage (GTDB taxonomy): Bacteria > Pseudomonadota > Alphaproteobacteria > Caulobacterales > Hyphomonadaceae > Hyphomonas. The sequence goes on from NZ_JBBKXE010000182.1 coordinate 15,221, forward strand.
TTCGGCGGACAAGTCGCCTTGGATCGCATCATAGCCCTGAATGGCGTAGACGAGCCACATAGCCTCATTCAGACCCTGCCAGAACAGTCGACTCGGTGCCTCCGGATTGACTTGAGGGTGCAGGCCGAGCGACGGGTACAAGTCCGCATAATCAGAAAGGATACTCGCTGCGAAGTCGCGATATTTCGACTCTCCGGTCAGTTGATACAGCATGCCGGATTCATAGATCGTCTTGGCGTTTTGCTTGTGCTGCTCATGGGTGTAGCCGCCGCCCGCATCGACGGGGACGGGCACATCAACGCCATTCGCACGCCGCTCATCAATGGCAGCCTTCAGCTCAGAAATGGATCGATCGAATATTGTTTCGCCGGATATCGCAGCGCCGCCTGAACAGTCAGACACATCGACAGGCTCCGCGGTTGAGCAGGCCGCCAAAACACTACAAAACAGCGCCAGACCTGCCGCGCGAGCCAAGAGTTTCAAATGGGAGAAAGGTCGGTTCAACACAGTTAGCGGTTCCTCAAATCAGCGATGTTGGCAAACTCGTCTCGCGCCGCTCCATCAATGGTGTTGCTGTTGGATGTGAAGACCGGGAGCCCCGTCGTAAACGTCAGGGCGATCGGCTGTGAATCAACAACCGTGTTTCCTGTAAAACTTCCCTTCTGAATGCCATGCAGCACCATCAGGGGCTGGCTGCCATTTCCGATATTTTCGAAGCTGGATCCGGCCACATCCACATGGGGGCCGAATGTGCTTTCGTCCGTGCCGCCGCGATAGACGGTCGCCACAGGCCCACCGATATCCTTGAAGTGGCTGGCCTTGATATTCAGGAATTCCGCATTGTAGATTCCGTAATCTTCGGTCTCCTCATCGAGCTTGAAAACCGCGCCCGAAATATTCTCGAAATCCGAGTTGACGACATCGATCCGGTCAAAGAATGAGCCCTTGGCGGCCGAGACGACCGAGAAGCCCCGGTTCACATCGAAGTCCTGAATGCGAAGGTGGCTGAATGACAGAATGTGATTGCCGCTGCCGCGAGCTGCGCTGGTGCTGACAAAGCTGTTGCCCGATCCATCTGGCGCGGCCTCACCGCTCACGACAAGTCCGTCAAGCGCGAGGCTTCCATTGCCGGTCAGAACAAACAAGTGCGACCGCTCGAACGACAGGATCGCAAGATGTTGCCCGCTTGACGTGATCGTGACAGGTGTATCGACCTGAACAATCTTCGACTCGCGATATGATCCAGGCGCAAGCGTATAGTGATCGCCCGGTTCAGCCATCTTCAAGGCTGTAGACAGAACGTCGGTGCCTGGTTGCAGCTGAATATCCCGACCGCCTTCAAATGGAGACGCTTCGGAGGCCTTCGGATACCAGGACACACCCGTTTGGTCTTTTGCAACGCCATAAGCGCCCGATGCTCCAGCGCCATCAATCATCGCCAGAAAGTCGCCATCGGACGGCGTCAGATTTTGGCGAATGTCGAATCCGCTGGCAATGACCGCCGGCGGGGCCGCAGATGACACGTTCCCGGAAAAAGATATGCCACTCATGTCGTCATAAAGATTGAGCGGATTGGCGCCATCAGCGCCGACAACAATATTGCGTTTGAAAACCGAGTTTACGGGCGTGGCCGTGCGCTCGGTATCAGAGCCTTCGCCCAATTCAATCGCCGCGACGCCATCAAACGTATTGTTCTCGATCACAGCGCCAGCAACTTGATGATATCGGTTGATCGGCGAATCTGGGACGCCGTTCATGACGACAAGCGCGCCGGAGAATCGATTGCCTGTCAGGTCCTTGAAATAGTTGTTCCGGATTGTTTGCCGCGCATTGATGACTCGCACGCCGCCCGTATAAGGCGCGCCGGCGCCATCAAACAGATTGTTCTCTACCAATGTTCCATTGCCGTGACGCAGTGTCAGCGTTCCACGCGATGCATAGAATGTATTACCCCGGAAGATGTTACCGCCGGACTTGTTCGAGATGATTTCCACCTCGCCGCTGCAGCGGTCAAAGAAGTTATTCTCCACGACGGTCAGGGAATCGGTCAGCGAATAGTGGCTGGTGCCTATTCGAAATGTCTCACCGCCATTTGAGCCAAATACCGGGCGCGGACCAAAATAATTGTTCCTGATCTGATGCCTGTTTTCCTGGCTGGCTTCTGTATTCAGGCGAACCGCGAGCGTGGGACCGGCATTCAGCTTTCCCGCAAGATGGTTGAAGTCGAATGTATTGTTCTTGCCGTAAAGACCGACCCAAAGATCACGCTGCGTGCGATCAGGATTGCTGTAGCCATCGATGACCACGTTTGTGACGCGCGTGTTGTTCGCCAGATTTTCGCTATCGCGCCGAAAGCTGATGACTTCACTGCGGGGCGTATAGCCATCCTTGAACACAAGTCCCGATACAAGCAGGTGGTTTCCAGCCAGCCGAAGGCTTGATTGTCCTGACAGGATAACTTTTCCAGGTGTCTCAGCCGTCAACTGAATAGGCTGTTCCTGCGTCCCTTCAGCTTGAAAAAGCGCATCGAAATCCTGCCAGGTGCCATTGGCGAGAACGATATGATCGCCCGGCATCGCTGAAGCAACGGCATCGAAAAAGGCGTCTTGAGTCGCGACTCGTATCTCCGTGGCGTTTTCAGGTGACGACGGATAAACGGTATCGGCGCGCTTGAGAGCCTGCCCGTGACAACTGCCTAAAAGCAAAATTGCCGACGCGACTGCCAACCCTCTAAAAGTCATCGAAACCTCCCTCACCGCTTTTGCGATTTTTTCAATAGCTAACGGCGCGGATCAATATGTCAACCAATCTTCCATACC
>NZ_JBBKXE010000183.1:0-24043 GCF_037969335.1 Hyphomonas sp.
AGGTGAACCGCCCCGACGACGAGGTTCAGGCTGCGATGGACGAGTCCGCCCTTCGCGAGATGCCGAGGGTCGCCGCACGGACGCCCTGCGCCGTCAAAACACCCCGAATAGCTGCCACGACCGGGGTTTTTCCAACCCCGCCAACGGTCAGGTTTCCGACGCAGACGACCGGGATATCCACCCGGACAGGTACGGCCTTGTCCAACTTGTTCTGCACGCCCAGACGATAGGCGAAGGCCAGCGGCGACAGCAGCAGGCGCGTCAGCGGCGCCGCTTCGCGTGAGCGCGGATCCAACCCCGCCGACCAGAAGTGCGGCGCCTTCATTGCAGCAATCCCGGTTCAGGGATCAGCGGCAGCAGCGCCGCCAGCGTCTCGACCATCGGCGCATCCGCATGTTCCGCCAGCGCCTCGACAGCCGCCACGGACGGCGGTGGCGCATTCTGCAGGGCATCGGCCACGCCTGCTGCATCATTTGCTATCCTGACGAGGCCGCGCGCCTCGAGATCGGCCATCATGCTGGCGAAATTGAACACATCCGGGCCGGTCACGACCGGCTTGGAAAACCGCACGGGCTCCAGTGGATTGTGCCCGCCGACGCCCTCGGCATGTCCGCCGCCCAGGTAGACTGCATCGGCCAGGCGCAGCCACAGGCCCATCTCGCCCATCGTGTCGGCCAGCAGGACGCGTGTGCGTGTATTGGCAACCTGTCCCTTCGACCGGCGCGCATGCAGCAGGCCGCGCGCCTTGATCAGGGCTTCCACCTCGTCGCCGCGCTCCGGATGCCGGGGCGCAATGATAAGAGCCGTATCCGGCATGTCCGACACGGCATCGAGGAACAATGCCTCCTCGTCCGCATGCGTCGAGGCGGCCACGAGGCAGCGCCGCGTGCCGATGAATCCATCGCGTATCCGCTTGATCTCAAAGTCGCTCGCCTCCGGACCGGGCAAGGCTGATTTGAGGTTTCCGGCAGAGCGGACATTATGCCCGAGCAGGCTTCCCAGCCGCTGGGCGGTGTCCGTGTCGGCGGCCAGTACCACGTCATAGGCGCCAACCAGTTTGCCGAACAGTTTGCGCACCCGGCGCCAGCCATCGGCGGAGCCTTGCGTCATGCGCGCGTTCACCAATGCCCGTTTCGCGCCGCTGCGTCCGGCTTCGAAAATCAGGTTCGGCCAGATCTCGCCCTCGCCGAAGACGCACAGGTCCGGCTGCCAGTGCCGGATGAAGCGCCGGGCAATTGCCGGCGTGTCCAGCGGCGCCATCAGGTGGATCGCGGCGTCCGGCAGGGCAGGGCCCAGCAGGCGCGCTGACGTCAGCGTCTGGCTTGTGAACAGCAGCATCAGGTCAGGCCGCGCCGCGACCAGCCTGTGACCCAGTTCGAGAAGCAGACGGCTTTCTCCGACACTCGCGCCATGCAACCAGACCAGCCGGCCTGGCCGCCGGTTGGGCATGCCCCGCGCCAGCCGCTCGTTCATACGCCCGAAATCTTCCTTCCCCGCCCGCGCCCGCCGCCGCAGCAATCCGGGCAGGAAAGGCGACGCGATCCGGGCAAACGCGCGGTACAGGTGAAATGCCGGCGTCATGTATGGGATGTCCCGGCGCTCGGCGGCGTCAATTCATAACCGGCGAGGATTTCCGCTCTGCGCGTTGCGGTATCAAGCCTTTGCTGCAACGCATCGCGCAAGTCTTCAGGCTTCGCATCGCGCGGGGTCTCCAGCAATTCGCCGAACACGATGGCGCCCTTGGTGAAAGGGAAGGGGATAATGAACCGGTCCCAGCTGCCCAGGCGTTTCGCAGGCTTGCTCGCCACCGCATAAGGCAGGATAGGCGCGCCCGATCTCTGCGCAATCAGGATCGCACCCAGGCTGACCTGTTCGTTCGGCCCGCGCGGGCCATCAGGCGTAATGCAGACCGCCCCGCCCGATTTCAGCAATTTGACCGCCTCAACCACCGCACGGGCGCCGCCCTTGTCCTTGTTCGCCTTCTTCTTGTTTCCGGCGGAACCGCGGATTGTTCCAACGCCGAGGTGGCGCATGGCGCGGGCAACCGGCTCGCCATCGCCCGACATCGAGATCAGCATGGACACAGGTGCGGTCCGTCCGGGCCAGTGCCGTATCAGCTTTGTCCAACCCGCCGGTATCAGCATGATCCTCGAATGCCAGATCGCCACGACGACGCCTGGGGCTGATTCCCACGATGCCTTGGCTTGTGCGTCGCCCTCCACGGTCCATCGTACGGTGCGTCCGATCAGGGCCATCCAGGCCCAAATCAGGAAACCCAGCAGGATCACAACAGGTCTGGATCGGAACAGGAACTTCATCGCGTCGCTTATACTTCGCTTTGCGCCATGCGCCACGGGTGCTGGCAACGACAACTGACAGGTTTGAGATGGTGGGCGATGCAAGGTTCGAACTTGCGACCCCTGCCGTGTGAAGGCAGTGCTCTACCACTGAGCTAATCGCCCCAGTTCCGGGAAGCGCGTCGTTAATCCGATGCCCTCTGAACGTCAAGCAAGGAACACCGTTAGACCCGATATGCGACGCACATGCGATAGAATACCCATGCAAAAATGCAGCCCAGCATCCCTAAAGCCTCCGGTTTCGCATGTATAAGGCGGATTGCCTTATTTCTGCTTCCGTTCCATCATCCGTCCTCTCTCAGGGCTAAACCCAAGCTGTATTTGCTTATTTTTCGCTGGTTTGCAGGATTTTTGCCCTAAATGAGGCCCGCGAATGGCCTGATGAACAGTTGTTCATAATGAACGACTGTTCATGCAGTTTTGTTACGCGATTTTCATACGAGATTACCCTTGAGAAACCCGTCAAACATAGTCATCTTCATATCATAAACGATGAACTGATGAGCAGTTCACGGTGTGGATTTAGAGAAGGACAGGCACTGGGGAAGTAATTCGCCAGTATAAATAATAAGCCTGGAGAGAGAGAACATGAAAGACTGGTGTGACGAAGAGGGCGCAAAGCGCCTTTGCGAAAAGATTAACGCGTATTGGGCCGAGCGTGGCTATGAAGTCGATGTCGACTTTGTTGACGCTGGCTTCGTGCCTGCGATGCGTAGTGCCCGCACGGATGTGCGCAGCAACATGGTAAACGGGATGCCCCGTCGCCGTGCAGCTGGCGAAGCGGGGGCAGCACGCCCCAGCTACCGTCCGAGATCGGAAGCGGTCGCTTAGTTCAATAGCGAAAGTATAGCTGAAACGAGTTCCGAATAGTTGCTGACAACTAGGTCAGCCGCTATTTCTTCTTGAGTTTCGGATTCGTATCCAAATGGAACGAAAATGAAGGGCAGCCCGGCATTCCGGGCTGCCCTTTCGTCTGTCCGGCTGTCACCGACCATGATTGCGCGGGATCGGTCGCCGCCTGCGCGATCAATCGTCAGCAGGATATGATCGCCATGCGGCTTGCACTCCGGCACGCTGTCGGCGCCGACTATCGCTGCAAACTTGCCTGACAGCTGCAACGTATCGAGCAATCTGTCGCTCGAGCTTTGGCGTTTGTTTGTGCAGACGGCCAGGGTGGCGCCGCCGGCTGCCAACTGGTCCAGCGCCGCGACGGCATTTTCAAACGGCCGCGATCCCACGGCGATATTGGCTTCGTAATAGGCCAGGAACTGGTTGAACAGGCCATCCATCCGGTGCGCTTCCGGTTCGACGCCCTGCGCCGCCATGCCTTTTATGATCATGGCCTTGGCGCCATGGCCGATCATCGTGGCGATGGTGTCGAGGGTGACGGGTTCCAGCCCGGCTTCGACCAGGACATGGTTCAGCGCGCCCAGCAGGTCCGGCGCTGTGTCGACCAAAGTCCCGTCGAGATCAAAAACAATCGTCCAGCCGTCAAACGCTCCGCTCATGCCTGTATGAATTCCTCTCTCGCCACTCGCCTTGAATCGGCCTTTGGTCTAGGCGAAAGGTCTGGGGAAAGCGAGAGGGCCCGCCCGTGACGAATATCGCCAGAGATCGCGCTGCGATTATCCTTGCCGCTGGCAAGGGGACGCGCATGAAGTCCGACCTGCCAAAGGTCATGCATGCTGTCGGCGGTCGCCCCATGGTCGACTGGTCGATCGACCTTGCGCGCCGTGTCGGTTGTTCCCGGATTGTCGTGATCGCGCACCCGTCGCAAACCATGCTCATCGACCATGTCTCCGCCCAGCTCGGCGAAGGGGCCATCGCGTTCCAGGACCCGCCTCAGGGCACGGGTCACGCCGTCAGGTGCGCCGAAAAGGCGCTGGACGGCTTCGTCGGAGATCTCGTCGTCCTCTATGGTGACAGCCCGCTCGTGCCAGCCAGCGCGATTGAAGACCTCTACGCTGCGCTGGAAACCGGCGCATCGCTCGGCGTCCTCGGTTTCGAGGCCGCTGAGCCGGGGCTATATGGCCGCCTGATCCTCGCGAAGGATGGCGATCTCGATGCCATCGTCGAGGCGCGCGAGGCATCGCCGCAGCAGCTTGCCGTTCGCCTCTGCAATTCGGGTGTCATGGCGGGGCGCGCCGAAACCATGTTTCGCCTGCTCGGCAAGGTGACCAACCAGAATGCCAAGGGCGAATACTACCTGACAGACCTTGTTGGCCTGGCCCGCGCCGAGGGCGCAATCTGCCGCGCTGTCCGATGCGGCGAAGACGATCTCATCGGCTGCGACAGCAAGGCGGATCTCGCCGAGGCCGAAGGAATCTTTCAGGCACAGCGCCGCATCGCCGCGATGGCCGCAGGTGTCACGCTCGTCGCGCCGGAAACCGTCTTCTTCTCGCATGATACGGTGCTCGAAGCTGATGTCCTGGTCGAACCCAACGTTGTGTTCGGACCCGGCGTGCATGTCGAGGGCGGCGCGCGGATCCGGGCGTTCAGTCATCTCGAAGGCGCCCAGGTCGCTGCGGGATGCGAGATTGGCCCCTATGCCCGTCTTCGCCCTGGCACCGTGCTCGAGGCGGGCGTTCGCGTCGGCAATTTCGTCGAGACCAAGAATACGCACATGGGCGAAGGCGCCAAGGCGAACCATCTCGCCTATCTTGGCGATGGCCGCATCGGCGCGCAGGCGAATATCGGCGCAGGTACGATTTTCTGCAATTATGACGGCTTCCTGAAACATGCGACCATGATCGGGGAGGGCGCTTTCATCGGCTCCAATTCGTCGCTGGTCGCGCCGGTGGACATTGGCAAGGGCGCCATCATCGGCTCGGGCAGTGTCATCACGAAAGACGTCGAGCCCGATGCGCTTGCTGTGGCGCGGGGCCAGCTGGTCAAACGCGAAGGCTGGGCGATCAGCTACCGTTCCCGAAAGAGTGCCGAGAAGGCCGCTATGAAAAAGAAGGACTAAGCCAAAATGGCGAATGAGCACGAGAAGGAAAACGCCGCTCTGGCGGCGATGGAATATGTCGAGGATGGCATGACCATCGGACTCGGTACCGGGTCCACGGCAAAATATTTCGTCGAAATGCTGGCTGACGAAATTGCCGACGGCCTGCTCGTGCGCTGTATCGAGACAAGCGAACAGACCCGCGATCTCGCGACCAGTCTCGGTGTGCCGCTGATCCCGTTTGAGCAGGTCGACCGGATTCATCTCACCGTTGATGGCGCCGACGAGGTCGACAGCAATGGCTATCTGATCAAGGGCGGCGGCGCCGCGCTGCTTCGCGAGAAGATCATCGCCAGCGCGAGCGATCACATGGTGGTGATCGCCGACCCGTCGAAACAGGTCGAGCGCCTCGGTGCCTTTCCCTTGCCGGTCGAAGTCACTCCGTTCGGCTACACGATCACGGCGAAGACAGTTTTTGATGTGCTGTGCGCTGCCGGAATCGATCGGCCACGGGTCGAATTGCGCAAGCTGCCCGGCAGTATTGACCTGCTGGTCACGGATGGCGGCAACTATATTCTTGATTGCCATTGCGGCCGGATTCCGGATGCCGAAGCGCTGGCGGCGCGGCTGTCAAATGTGCCCGGCGTAGTCGAGCACGGCCTGTTCATCGACATCGCCCGCACGGTGATCATCGGCAATGAAAACGGTGCTACCGTGTTTGAATTCTAGGCTCAGGCCCTTACATCTCCCGAAGATTCAACGGTTTGCCCGCATGCGCGCTTTACGGCGCGCCGAATGAATTCGGGCAGCGGAAAAGGAACAATCGATGGCCGACACAACATACGACTATGACCTCTTCGTTATCGGAGGCGGTTCTGGCGGCGTCCGTGCCGCGCGGCTTGCGGCCCTTACGGGCGCCAAGGTTGCCGTTGCCGAGGAGTTCCGGATGGGCGGAACCTGCGTCATCCGTGGCTGCGTGCCGAAGAAGTTCATGGTCTATGCCAGCGGATACGGGAAGCACATCGAACATGCCAAGGGCTATGGCTGGAGCGTCGGCGATGTCTCCTACGATCATGAGGTCTTCGCGACCGCGATGCATGCCGAAGTCGACCGCCTGTCGGGCATCTATCATCGCAATCTCGTCAATGCGGGCGTTGAAGTGTTCGAAGAGCGCGCGGAATTTGTCGACGCGACCACGCTGCGCCTGAAGACCAGTGGCAAGACGGTCACGGCCCGCAAGATCCTGATTGCCGTCGGCGGTCGCCCCTGGGTGCCCTCATCGGACGAACTGCCGGGCGTTGAGCACACGATCACCTCGAACGAGATTTTCGATCTCGAAACGCTGCCCAAGCATCTCGTCATTGCAGGCGGTGGCTACATCGCCGTCGAGTTTGCGCATGTGTTCGCGGGCCTCGGTGTGAAAACCTGCCTCGTCTACCGCGGCGATACCGTGCTGCGCGGGTTTGACGAAGATGTCCGCACGGCGGTTCATGAGGGCCTGAAGGAGGCTGGCGTCCGCGTCGTCACGCAAACCGTGTTCGAAAAGATCGAGGACACCGGCAAAGGCGACCTGCCGTTGCGCATCCAGCTCAAGAATGGCCATCACCTTGATGCCGACGTCATCATGATGGCGGTGGGGCGCCGGCCGACCACTGATACGCTGGGCTGCGAAGCTGCTGGTGTCGCGCTCGACAAGAATGGCGCTGTCATCGTCGACGAATGGTCGAAGACCAATGTCCCCAGCGTCTGGGCCGTTGGTGACGTGACCGACCGTGTCGCCCTGACGCCGGTCGCCATTCGCGAGGGCCACGCCTTTGCCGACACCGAGTTTTACGACAAGCCTTGGCATTTCGACCATACCGACATCCCGACAGCCGTATTCACCCAGCCGGAAGTCGGCACGGTGGGCATGACCGAAGCGGAAGCGCGCAAGGCGTTTGGAACCGTCGATATCTACAAGACCCGTTTTCGCCCGATGAAGAACATGTTGAACGGTGACGCGAGCCGCGTGCTCATGAAACTGGTCGTGAAGGCCGACGACGAGCGCGTCCTGGGGGTTCATATCGTGGGCGATGACGCCGCTGAAATGATCCAGGCTGTCGGCATCGCGATCAAGATGGGCGCGACCAAACCGGACTTTGACCGGACCTGCGCGTTGCATCCGAGCGTTGCCGAAGAGCTTGTCACGATGCGTCAGAAATGGGTCCCCGAAGTCGCGTCCTGACGGTCCGGGGGACCACACGCCACACCCTTGCCTCACCCTTCCAGCAAGGCCTGCAGCTCCATCGCGACGGTCTTCAGGCTCTCGCGAATGGACTTCAGCCCACCGCCCCTGCCGGAGTGGATCACCAGCTGGCGCCAGGGCGGTTCGCTGTCTTTCGGCGCCTTGACCATGAGGTGGCCGGAGCGGGGCAGGGCTGATTTCAGCAGGGCTTTCGACAGGGGAAAGCCGGCTTTGGAATCGTACTGGCCATTGCGGGCATCGGCTTCAAATGTCGATTGTTCGCTGCGCCCGACAGCATTGAACAAGACCGATAGCTCAGGGCGTTTTCCCGCCTCGACCTGTTCTGCAATCACCTGGTTCAGCAAGCGAACGCCCCTCAGCGAGTAGACGTCCGCATGCATGGGCGCCACCACCCGGTCCGCGGCTTCAAGCACACAGCGCGTCAGGAAAGTCGCGTTCGGATTGGTGTCGAATACGATGAGATCATATTCGCTGCGATAGTGGTCCACCATCCGCAGGAACTGGGATTTGATCTTCTGGAGCGCGCCTGAATCATTTGCGAAAGCGTATTTCGAAATTTCGAACTGGCCGGATACGAGATCCAGCCGCCCGCCGGGACTGCCAGTGCCCATCAGGTCATGCATCAGGTCCGTCCGCGGCACGGCGGCGAAGGGCTCGGTCGACAGGGTCAGCCAGCTTTCCCCGGGGCTCGCCACATCGCGCGAATGAAGGCGTGACCGTTCGAACAGTGAGATGACCGACCGGTCGGCGGCGGCGCTGGCGTCAGCGTGTTCCATATCGAAGAAAGTCTGGGTCAGGTTATATTGCGGATCCAGGTCAACCAGCAGCACCCGCCCGCCCAGCGCGCCCTGCCACGCACCGAAGACTTGGCTCGTGACTGTCGTCTTCCCCACGCCGCCCTTCAGGTTCATTATCGCCAGCACGGGGCACTTGCGCTTGTAGGCCTTCTGCACCTCATCCACGAGCTGCTCGGTGGCATCCGCAGAGGTCGATGACAGTTTCAGGTGAGGCAGCACTTCATGCTTGAAAAAGCCGTTCAGCCGCGCCTTGTCGATCTGGAAGGGGATCAGGCGCAGATTACGCGCCTTCGCCCGTTCCACGTCCTGCCTGACCGATCTCGACCTGACTGCGCTGGCAGACACGAGAACGATCATGGCGAACGCGTCATCGATGGCCTGATCGGCTTTTGGCCGGTCTTCGGCGTCGTTCGGCGCGTACCAGTCGGGTATCGCTGCCATCCGTAATGCTTCGTGAATCTCAAGCAGGGCGTCGAGATCTTGTGATGAATGGCTGATATAGACGTGCGACATGTGGTTTGGACAGTCCTTCAGGCGGCGGATGTAACCCCGTTTCTAAAGGGCTTAGAGCTGATTCCGCCACCGTTGTGCTGTGAAATTGTGGTGAAACTTGAGCAAGCGCAGTCCATGTGATTTATGCTGCATTCGAACGGAGCACTATAACATGACCTGGACACCCTCAGATTGGCGGAAATTGCCTGCCAAGCACATCCCGTCGGACTACCCCGACACTGCAGCGCTTGCTGCAGTAGAGACGCGGCTGAAGGGTTATCCACCACTCGTGTTTGCCGGCGAGGCCCGGCGCCTCAAACAACGCCTTGCAGAAGTCGCTGCGGGCGACGCGTTCCTGCTGCAGGGCGGCGATTGCGCTGAAAGCTTCAAGGAATTCCATCCGGACAATATCCGCGACACGTTCCGCGTGATCCTCCAGATGGCTGTTGTGCTGACATTCGCGGCGGCCAAGCCGGTCGTGAAGGTGGGACGCATCGCAGGCCAGTTCGCCAAGCCGCGCTCCGAGCCCATCGAGACCATCGATGGCGTCACGTTGCCGTCCTACCGGGGCGACAATATCAACGGCATGGAATTCACGCCCGAGGCGCGTATCCCCGACCCCGAGCGCCTGATGCAGGCCTACTCGCAGTCCGCTGCGACGCTCAACCTGCTGCGCGCGTTCAGCCAGGGTGGTTATGCGGACCTGTCCAACGTTCATCGCTGGATGCTCGGTTTCGTCGACCGCAGCCCGCAAGGCGAGCGGTACGAAGCGCTTGCAGACCAGATCACCAAGTCCATGGATTTCATGGCGGCTTGCGGCGTCACCTCGACCAGCGTGCCACAGATGGCACAGGTCGAGTTCTACACCAGCCATGAAGCGCTGCTGCTTGGCTACGAGGAAGCCATGACCCGCGTGGATTCAACATCCGGTGACTGGTACGACACGTCGGCCCACATGCTCTGGATCGGCCACCGTACGCGTCAGGTCGACCACGCCCACGTAAACTTCTGTGCCGGTGTGAAAAACCCGATCGGCATCAAGTGCGGCCCCGGCATGGAGACGGACGAGCTCCTGCGCCTGATCGACAAGCTGAACCCGACTGACGAGGCCGGTCGTATAACGCTGATCTCGCGCTTCGGTTCGGAAGGTGTTGAAAAGGGACTTCCGCTGTTGGCGCGCGCCATCAAGAAAAGCGGACGCACGGTCGTCTGGTCCTGTGATCCGATGCACGGCAACACGCTGAAAACCGAGAGCGGTTTCAAGACGCGCCCTGTGGACCGTATTCTCTCCGAAGTGCGTCAGTTCATTGACGTCCTGTCGACCGAGGGCTGTTATCCCGGCGGCGTGCATTTCGAGATGACCGGCCAGAATGTCACCGAATGCATAGGTGGGGCTCAGGCGATCTCGGAAGGCGACCTGTCGTCTCGATACCACACTCACTGCGATCCTCGCTTGAATGGCGAACAGGCGCTTGAACTCGCGTTCATGATCGCCGAGAAGCTGCAGGGAATGAGCCGGGCGGAGACGAATGTCTCCCGCAAGGCCGGATAATCAGGGACGAAACAATCGATGGCTCGCGCAGGCTGGCCCGCCTGGGCGCGGGCCTCCGATATATCGGATTTGCTTCGGCTGTCCGTTCCAATCGCAATTACGCGAATGTCGATGATGCTGATGGGTATCACCGACGCGATCGTGCTTGGCCAGTATTCGCCGGGTGAACTTCCCTTTATCCTGAATTCATGGCTGCCAATGGGCGTATCCATTGGCTTTGGCATGGGCCTTCTTCTGGGCACGCAAGTGCTCACATCGGAACTGCTTGGCGTCGGACTCGCGCAAGAATCCGGGCGTATTTTCCGGCGCGGGTTCTGGGCGGCTCTTGGCTTGGGTTTGATTTTGACGGTGCTGGTTTTCGTCGGTGCCGAGCCGTTGTTTCATTGGATATTCGTTACGATCGCCCCTGTATCGGAAGCGGCCGACAGGCTGGACCCGCAAACCGTCGCCTCTGAAACGGCGAAGGTGACGCGCATTCTTTCCAGCGGCCTCCTCGCCTTTATGGTCTCTCAGGTGTGCAGCTTTTATCTCGAATCCCTGCGCCGTCCCTTGCTGGTGACGGTCGTCATGTATTTTGGTGTTGTCATCAACCTTGTCCTCGACCTGGCGCTCGTAGGCGGCGTGTGGGGCGGCGAGCCGATGGGCGCGGAGGGTGTGGCATGGGCGACGACAACTTCGCGCTGGGCGCTGACCGTCGCGATGTTCATCCTTGTCGTGGCGCTGACGCCGGCTTTCCGGAAGTCCGTTGCTGGTCCGCTCGACGAAGCCCGCCGCCAGTTCAGCGTCGGCATCGGCACGGCGATCAGCAATGTCGCGGAGTGGGGGGGCTTCAACTTTACATTCATCATCGCGACATGGATCAGCCTCGCTGCGAATTCGATCTATGGCTATGCGATCCAGATCATTGGTCTCTGCTTCATGTTCTATCTGGGCATCGGTTCAGCCACGAGCGTCCGCGTGGCCGAGGCCTTCGGTCGCGGTAATAATGACGAGATCCGGGATGCCGGGCGTCTCGGCGTCGCTGCCACAATCCTGATGGGCATCATCCTCGGGATTGTCCTCGTCCTGTTCCATGGACCCATTTCCCGTCTCCTGGTGCGGCCGGACGCGGTGCTGAACGGCATTGTCCTGGCCCCGGCCATCGCCAGCCTTCTTTTTCTCGCCGCCGCCGCGTCGATTTTCGATGGACTTCAGGCAACGGCCTCGATGGCGTTGAGGGCGCAGGAGATTGTCTGGTCGCCGAGCATCATTCACATCGGTTCATTCTTCTTCGTCATGATCCCCGCCTGCTATTGGCTGGGTCTCGTGGAAGGCAGGGGCGCGCAGGGAATGATGGAAGGCGCGTTTATGGGAATGGCGATTGCCGGTGTCGGGCAGACATTGCTCCTGGAATGGAAAACGGCGCGCCTGCCGAGCAAGCGCGCCGCCTGAATTTCAGGGTAGGCCTCCAGCAAGGGAGGCCGAAAACCCTAGAGGTCTTTCAGAGCCGTGGCTGGTTTGAAAGCCAGGGATGTCTTTTCTGGGATCTTGATTTTGTCGCCAGTGGCCGGGTTACGACCCTCACGAGCGTTGCGGGTTTTCGCCGCGAACGTGCCGAAGCCAGCGATCGCCACTTGCTGACGGTTCTTCGCAGCACCAGCGATCGTGTCGAAAACAGCATCGACGGCCTTGCCGGCTTCGCTTTGCGAAAGGCCGGATTCGGCAGCAACTGCCTTTGTAAGTTCACCCTTGTTCATAGGGGTTCTCCTCTAAGTTAAACGGCGATCCCCCGCCGTTGCGCCGACATGCCCACGATTCGTTTTGCGTGAATATGCCGAATGGCCAGTAAACACAGGCTATAAGCCCAGAATCCAGCCCTCTTCTGCCTGAATCTGCTCGATTTTTCCCTCGTCAAGCGATTTGCCTGTGGAAAACGTGGCTCCAAGCAGGCCTTTTTCGTCGAGTTGTGAATAGTGACGGGCGATTTCGCGGACCTGAACTTCGTCCAGTGTCTCGCCTTTTTCTGCTTTCGCCTTGACCATGGACGGGTAAATCTCGGCGATCACGACCTCCACATCCTGCAGGTCGTCTTCGGTCAGTTCACTGGTTCCGGTTTCGAAGGGCCAGATGCGAGCATTCGGCCAGGACGCCCGCAAGGCATGAACATGCGGGATGCCTGTCAGCGACTGGCTGCCGACACTGCCTGTGTAGGCGAGCTGCCAGACCGATTTTGGCTGGCCGAGTTTCCGGTCACGCAGATTGGACTCGGCGAGGCGGAACTCCGGCAGGGGCTTGTCTGTAAAGTCCGGCTTGGTCGATGCCAGCGTCGAGACCACGTCCCGTGCCGGTGCCCCCCAGAACGGGAAGGGGCCCTTGGAGATGGCATAGTTCATTCCGGCTGCGATCGCATAGCGTGCATTCGAATTGTCCGGCTTGTCCTTCAGCTTGCTGGCGAGGTGTGCATGCATCGCTGCCCATGGCGGCTGTTTCGATACGTCCAGTCCCAGCGCCTTGGCGGTTCCTGCCGGGTATCCCAGCGAAAAGTCGAAACCCAGAAGCACACGGTCGCCGCGCCGTGTCAGCTTGGCGACCATGTCTTCCAGGAAGGCGCGCGCTTTCAGGCGCGTATCGATATTGACCGCCTTGAATTGCAGTTTCAGACGGGCATCCTTTGCAAGGATACCAATCCAGATCGAGTTTGCACCGAGCGTCGGCTTGGCCGCCGCGCTCCAGTCCACCATGATATAGGCATCGAACAACCGCGCCATGCTGTGCGTCTCCGTAGCCGCACCGCGGCCTGTGAGACGCGGTGCGGATCTATTGGGTTTAGGTGAGTTTCACCAACATCTTGCCAGTGTTGGCGCCTGTGAAAAGGCCCATAAAGGCTTCCGGCGCCTTGTCGATACCTTGCATCACAGTTTGCTCGAACTTCATCTTTCCGGCGGGAATCCACTTTGCCATGTCAGCAAAGAAGGCCGGCTGCATGTCGGCATGCGTCGACACGATGAAACCCTGCAACTTGAGCTGCTTGCCGACAGCCTGAATCATGTTGTGCGGGCCAACAGGCGTGCCGGTGTCATTGTATTGCGCGATGGCGCCGCACAGTGCCATGCGTGCCATTGGGCGGGCGACTTCAATCGCTGCCGTCAGGTGGTCGCCGCCGACATTATCGAAATACACGTCGATGCCTTTGGGCGACGCTTCTCTCAATGCCTTGACCAGGCCTTCGAAACCGCCGGCCTTTTTGTAGTCGATCACATGATCGGCGCCGATTGATTTCACGAACGCGCACTTGTCCGGTCCACCAGCAGAACCGATCACGGTGCAACCCTTGTTCTTGGCAATCTGGACAACCGTCGAGCCGACGGCACCAGCTGCGCCCGACACGAAAACAATATCGCCTTCTTTGAGTTCAGCCACGCGCAGCAGGCCCGCATAGGCCGTCAGTCCGGGCATCCCTGCAACGCCAAGGAACGCACTTTCAGGCAGTCCGACATCCGGCAATTTTTGAACCATGGCCGCTTCTGGCTTGGCCACCCAGGCTGTGCGCCAGCCAAGCATGGATGAAACAAGGTCTCCGACCTTGTAGTCCGGGTGGGCCGAAGCGGTCACGCGACCAACAGCGCCGCCCTGCATCGTTTCGCCGATCTGGAACGGCGGCACGTAGCTCTCGCGATCATACATCCGGCCACGCATGTAGGGGTCGACAGACATCCACTCATTCTGGACCTGGATTTCGCCGTCTTTCGGTTCGGCGATCTCCACGGTTTTCTTCGCAAAGTTTGCGGGTTTCGGCATGCCTTCCGGCCGGGACGCGAGTGCCCATTCGGTTGAATTGAGTTTGGCCATGATAATTTCCTCCTGATTGTCGTTGCCGCTTAAGTGGACTGTGACTCGTCCCCTGTGAAGGGCTTGCCGCCGGAATATCTTCCCGGGCGTCCGTGGCTTGCCGATTTCACGCCGGTGAATAAGGTTACTTCAACAAAATCAAGCAAGGCGGGACGCAGCATGAAGACCAGGCACCTGGTGGATCCGGAACTCATCGCATTTGCCGAAACATTCCCCCCGCTTGACCTCAAACCAGAAATACTGCCCGCGATGCGGGAGATGGCTGCCGGGATGACCGTCATGGGCGATCCTTCGCTGCTTGGCGTTACGCGACGCGAGGTGACAGTTCCGGGGCTGGCGGGTGGGCGCGACGTTCGCTGCCTCGTCTATGAACCCATCGCCAAGGGCGGGGACCGTCCCGCCTTCCTGCACATTCATGGCGGCGGCTATATGCTCGGCTCACCCGAAGGATCGGATGATCGCAATACACGGGTCGCCTCTGAGCTTGGCGCGGTCGTTGTCTCACCCGACTATCGGCTTGCTCCGGAGGACCCGTTCCCGGGGCCGCTCGACGATTGTGCTGCCACGCTCAGCTGGATGATCGAGAATGCGGCGGCGCTCGCAATCGACGCATCCCGCGTCGCCATCGGCGGCGACAGCGCCGGCGGCGGTCTGGCGGCAGGACTGGTCCTGCGCACGCGCGACGAAGGCAAGTTCAAGATCGCGTTCCAGCACCTCGTATATCCAATGCTGGATGACCGCACGACCGCAGACGATGCAAAGCTCGATCCGGTCTTGGGTGAATATATCTGGACGCCTGCGAGCAACTGTTTCGGATGGGCGTCCTATCTCGGTGGTCACGCGCCGGCATCCCCGGCCGTTCCAGCGCGCGCGGGAAGCCTCAAGGGCCTGCCACCGACATGGATCGGCATTGGGGGCCTGGATCTCTTCCTCGACGAGAACATGGCTTACGCGCGCCGGCTCATTGCGGCCGGCGTGGCCACCGAATTCATCATCTATCCCAGCGTCTATCACGGCTTCCAGTTCGAGGCCGGAGCCGCCGTCACCCGACGGTTCGAGCGCGACTATGTTACATCTCTGGCACGCGGGCTCGGCTGCACCTTGCCGCCGCCTGCGCCAGCATAGCGTCCAGTTCCGTCAGGAATGGCAATGAGCTTTGGCAGATGAATGTGCCGCCCGTACTTGCAGCAGGAGGCGATGCGGTGTCATGTCGGCGCAGATGAGGGCCTGATAGAATGACCAAGTTAAAAGTCGGAGTCGCAGGCGCGGGTGTTTTCGGAAATTACCACGCGCAAAAGGCTGCCGCGTCCGCACGCACCGAGTTTATGGGCGTATACGATATCGACCAGGACCGCGCAGAGCGCGTCGCCAGAACGTTTGGCGCATCCGGCACGTCGGAATACCGGGCGTTTCTCGACATGTGCGATGCGGTTGTGATCGCCGTCCCCGCGACCTTTCATGAGCCGCTTGCCCGCGAGGCGATCGAAGCGCATTGCCACGTCCTTGTGGAGAAGCCTCTGGCGCTATCAGGGAAGGCGGCACGTAGTCTCGCAGACGAAGCCGCCGCGCGGGGGCGTATCCTCCAGGTCGGCCATCAGGAACGCTTCGTAGCCCGCGCCATGGGTGTTCTATCAATCGAAGAGACGCCTTTGCTCATCGAGTCCGTTCGTGCTGGCCCGCCCGCGCCGGAGAACCGGGCTGGCGATGTGTCAGTCATATGGGACTTGATGATCCACGATCTCGACCTCGCGGCGATGATGCTTGGGACCGAATTCACCGGCGTAATGGCGAGCGGGTCCCGTGTGCATTCGCGCCATCTTGACGAGGCCAGCGCACAATTCACCTATGCCAGTGGGGGCGTCGCCCGCCTGCGCGCCAGCCGCGCGTCAGACGTTCGCGAACGCACCATGCGCGTCGTCTATCCGTCGGGTGAAATCGCGATCAACTTCCTCACGCGCAAGCTGCAGAATTCCACGCCCTATGAGGTTCGCGTCGATATTGCGGCAGATCTGCCTGATCCATTGGGCGCGGCAGACGAGGGCTTCTATGCCGCGTGCCTCGGCCTCGCGCGCAGTCCGGTGCCTGCGCATGGAGCGGTTGCGGCAGTGGCCATGGCTGAAGCAGCCGAAGCGGTCGCGCTGGCCAAGATCGACGCCTGACCTAGTCGCGGTTCGATTGCTTGGGGTCGTGTTTGGGAGCGGGCGCGAGGCGCATGACTTCGGTCTGAAAGCGCTCGTCGTCTCCCGCCGCAAGAAAGGGCAGGGCGCCGCAAATCGCCTTCTGGAGCGGCTCGAACCAATCCTGGTCAGATTTGGCAAAGTCTGAGAGTACGTAAGGCATGACCAGCGACTTGTCGCCGGGATGGCCGACGCCAATGCGCACACGCCGGACATTCTCGCCAAGATGCGCAATCATTGACCGGATGCCATTATTGCCGGAGTGGCCGCCACCTTGTTTCATGCGAACGCGACCGGGTGCCAGATCAATTTCGTCGTGAAACACGACCACGTCTTCGGCCGCCAGCTTGTAGAACGTCGTGGCCTTTGAAAGCGCGCGACCTGATTCATTGTAGAACGTTTCGGGTTTCACCAGCAGCGTCTTGATCCGCCCGGCGGACGTTTCGATCGTGCCTTCGGAAATCTGGCTTTCGAATTTGGAGCGCCACGGCTGGAAACCCAACTCGGCGTGAATTCTGTCCAGAATCATGAACCCGGCATTGTGACGGTTGCCCGCGTACTTTGCGCCTGGGTTTCCTTGTCCCACGAGGATCAGCATGGGGCGTTCTCCCTCGTGCGACCGAGCAGGGGTTGGCCGCGTGCCTGGTCTGAAAAGACCAAGCACGCTGAGCCAGACCGAACGGATCAGTCTTCGCCGCCTTCTTCTTTGTCGCCGGCGTCTTCTTCATCAGCGGCTTCATCAGCAGCTTCGTCATCGGTGTCAGTTACCGCGACGCGTCCGGCAATCGTCACGATCGTGAAGTCACGATCCGTGATGGTCGGTTCAGCGTCGGATGGCAGGTTGATGTCCGAAATCTTGAGGTTGTCACCGACTTCCAGGGCCGACACGTCGGCTTCGAGGAATTCCGGAATACGACCGGCCGGGACAAGAAGTTCGATCGTGTGGCGGACAACGTTGAGCGTGCCGCCTTTCTTGAGACCTGGCGAAACGTCTTCACCCATGAAGTGAACAGGCACTTCAACCTTGATCTTCTGATCGGCTTTGACGCGGAACAGGTCGACGTGGAGCGGCCGGTCCGTGATCGGGTGCATCTGGATCGCCTGTGGGATCACGAGTTGCTTTTCGCCCTTGTGGACCAGTGTCGCTGTTGAGGACAGGAAGTGTCCGGTCTCGATGGCTTTCATCACTTCAGCAAGGCGCAGGTTGATTGCGACCGGGTCCTCACCGCC
Organism: Hyphomonas sp.; assembly: GCF_037969335.1. Lineage (GTDB taxonomy): Bacteria > Pseudomonadota > Alphaproteobacteria > Caulobacterales > Hyphomonadaceae > Hyphomonas. The sequence continues at coordinate 17,626 of NZ_JBBKXE010000183.1, forward strand.
GCCATACAGGACGCCGGGAACGAAGCCATTGTTGCGGGCTTCACGCGCGCCACCGGTACCGATACGCTCACGCAGTTCGAGATTGAATGAAATTTGTTTCTTGGACATTTGTTTTCCTTTCGCCCTGAAGTCCGCCGCCGGACATCCGGACGGTGACAGCCTGACACGCACGGCCTTGCGCCGTCGTTTCCAGTCGGCGCCTATAGGCGATCAGGCGGACGCTGGCAAGCGGCCCGGGCAGGCAGGTTCGCCTGCCACGCGAGTTCGGCCTGTGATGGTGCTTCCCCGTCATTCGCAGGGATCGAAGGTGTCAAAGAAAGGCCGTGGCTCGGCGAAACTCTTTTGACCTATGTCTTCTCAACCAAGTCTGCAGTCTGTTAGGATCGCTGAAGTGCACAATACAGGACAACCGTAATGAGCGACGCCAGCAAGACCTATCCCGTTCCCTCCGAATTTGCTGCCAAGGCAAACCTCACGCCGGAGAAGTATCGGGAGATGTACGCCGCCTCAATCGCGGACCCTGAGGAATTTTGGGGCGAGCAGGGTAAGCGGCTCGACTGGATGACGCCTTACACGGTTGTGAAGGATGTCTCCTGGGAGACCGGCGACCTGCATGTGAAGTGGTATTCGGACGGGGTCCTCAACGTCTCGGCCAATTGTATCGACCGGCACCTGGCCACCCGCGGCGACAAGGCCGCCTTCATCTGGGAAGGCGATGACCCGGCAGACACTCACACCGTCACCTATAAGCAGCTCCACATAGCCGTCAGCAAGTTCGCCAACGTATTGAAGGAACTCGGCGTCAAGAAGGGCGACCGCGTCACCATCTACATGCCGATGATCCTGGAGGCGACCTACGCCATGCTGGCCTGCGCGCGCATCGGGGCCGTGCACTCCGTCGTCTTCGGCGGCTTTTCGCCGGAAGCGCTCGCGGGGCGCATTGTCGACTGCGAGTCCGAGGTTCTGATCACCGCCGACGAAGGTCTCCGGGGCGGTCGCAAGGTGCCGCTCAAGGTCAATGCCGATGCCGCAGCCACCATTGCCAAGGGCATGGTCAAGAAAATGCTCGTTGTGCGCCGCACCGGCGCCGATGTGGCGATGACCGAGGGCCGCGACCACTGGCTGCACGAGATCGGCGCCAGCGTCTCTGCCGATTGCCCGCCCGAGCCGATGAATGCCGAAGACCCGCTGTTCATCCTCTACACGTCCGGTTCGACAGGCCAGCCCAAAGGCGTGCTGCACACGACTGGCGGCTATCTCGTCTGGGCGTCAATGACCCATGAATACGTGTTCGATCTCAAGGAAGACGATGTGTTCTGGTGCTCAGCCGATGTCGGCTGGGTCACGGGACACACCTATATCGTCTACGGTCCCCTCGCGAATGGCGCGACCAGTGTCCTGTTCGAAGGCGTGCCAACCTATCCTGACGCCAGCCGCTTCTGGCAGGCCTGCGACAAGCATCAGGTGACCATTTTCTACACGGCGCCGACAGCCATCCGCGCTCTGATGCGCGAGGGCGAAGGCCCGGTGAATGCAACGTCACGCAAATCGATCCGCCTGCTCGGCACAGTTGGCGAACCGATCAACCCGGAAGCCTGGGAATGGTACTTCCACGTCGTGGGCGAAGCGCGTTGTCCGATCGTGGACACCTGGTGGCAGACCGAGACCGGTGCAACGATGATCGTTCCGCTGCCCGGTACGACCGATATGAAGCCCGGCGCCGGCAGCCACCCCTTCTTCGGCATCAAGCCGGTATTGGTCGATGCTGAGGGCAACCAGCTTGAAGGCGCCGCCGATGGCAACCTGCTGATCACTGACAGCTGGCCCGGCCAGATGCGTACCGTTTACGGTGACCACCAGCGCTTTATCGACACCTACTTTACCGCCTATCCAGGCACCTATTTCACCGGCGACGGCTGCCGGCGCGATGAAGATGGGTTTTACTGGATCACGGGCCGGGTCGATGATGTCATCAACGTGTCCGGCCACCGCATGGGCACGGCAGAAGTCGAAAGCGCGCTGGTCAGTCATGACGCGGTGGCTGAGGCAGCGGTCGTTGGCTATCCACACGATATCAAGGGACAGGGCATCTATGCCTATGTCACTGTTCGCACGGGTGTGGAGGTCGACGATGACCTGCGAAAGAACCTCGTCCAGCACGTTCGCAGCGAGATCGGCCCGATCGCGTCACCGGACCTCATCCAGTTTGCACCCGGTCTGCCCAAGACGCGTTCGGGCAAGATCATGCGCCGTATCCTGCGCAAGATCGCCGAGAACGAATTCTCGAACCTGGGCGATACGTCAACGCTGGCCGATCCTGACGTCGTGAACGACCTGATCGAACACCGGCAAAATCGCTAGATCGCTGGCAGGTCCACGGTGAACCGGGCGCCGCCTTCTTCGCGGTTCTCGGCGAGGACGCTGCCGCGGTGCGTGGCGATGATCTGCTTCACGATCGACAGGCCCAGACCGGAATTGTTGCCGAAGGCCGTGCCCTTCGGTCGGTCCGTGTAGAATCGGTTGAAAATCTCTTCCAGCTTGTCGGCTGGAATACCGGGGCCGGAATCTTCCACGCGCAGTCGCGCGATCGTCTGAGGACCGCGATTTGTCTGTTCCAGTGTCACGTGCACGCTGCTGCCCGGGGGGGAGAACGAGCGGGCATTGTCGATGAGATTGCGGATCACCTGGCCAAGCGGGCCTTCCCGCGCACGGACCAGCAAGCGCGCGCCCATGGTCGCGTCTTCGAACACAACCGAAACCGCATCAGGACCATCGCTCATCGCCTCATAGGTGCGCACCACATCGCGGGCGAACCGCGCAATGTCGATCTGTTCGTTCGGAACGCGGGTCATTTCTGCCTCGATGCGCGAGGCATTCGAAATATCGGTGATCAGGCGGTCGAGACGTTTCACGTCTGATGCAATCACCTCGCGCAACCGCTCGCTCGCGACGGGGTCGTCCTGCACACGCTCAGCTGTCTCGATGGCAGACCGGATCGACGTCAGCGGGTTTTTCAGCTCGTGCGCCACGTCGGCGGCGAACTGTTCATTCGCTTCGATCCGCTCCAGCAGGGCTTCTGTCATGCCCTGCATCGATGACGCGAGATTACCGATCTCGTCCTTGCGGCGTGTCAGCGCCGGGATGTCGATACGGTCCGATGCGCCTGAACGGATGCGGTCAGCAGCCAGCGACAGGCGTCGCATGGGGCGGGCAATCCCGAGAGTCAGGAAGAATGATGTGACGAACGCCACCAATACGGCGACGCCAATGAAGGGGACGAGCGCGGCGCGTTCAGACCGGATGATCTCGTCGATGTCACTCGCTTCCAGCGTCAATACGCCAACCACAGCTGAAACGCGCTGGATGGGCATGGAGACCGAGATGATCCGCTGGCCCCGGTCGGAAAAGCGCTGGCTCGCCGCGATGTCGCCCAGTGCGGCGCTATCGAATTCTTCCTCGAAACTTTGGGTCCGTACGGCTTCGGAACTTCGGCGGGGCATGATGGGCCCGAACACGCGTGCCGCCCACTCGGACATGGCGGCGCCCATGCGTGCGATACTGCTCGGCTCCTTCAGCGGCGGCAGGGCATCGATATCAACCCGCTCTGACAGGTAGAAGCTGTCGCCGATCAGTTCGCCTTCCGGCGAATAAATGCGTGCTCTCACCCGTTCTGGCAGGTTCAGCCGGACAATGGTTTGCCGGGCAGCATCTACATCCAGGCTGGGTTCGGGCGTGGTCGCGTCTTCACCCAGCAGGCTGGTGAAGATCTGCGCCTGCGCGACAAGGTCCTGTTTCTTGGAAACAACGAACCCGGCGCGCATCTCGTTCAGCACCATGGCGCCGATGATGAGAATGGCGAGACCGGCGAGGTTCGATGCAAAGATCAGCCGGGCGATGCGCGAACCCAGGAACATGGATCCGCGCCTTGAACCTGGCAGCCTTATGCGTTTGGACTCGCCCATCCCGTTCACCCTGTTTCCGGGCTGCGGCGACTTTTAGGCGTCTGCCGCAACGCGCATGCTTACAATCTTGTCAGGATTGCGCGGCGGCTCACCTTTCGCAAGCTGGTCGATCACATCCATGCCTTCGGTGACCTTGCCCCAGACCGTGTATTGCTTGTTCAGGAAGCTGGCATCGTCGAAGCAGATGAAGAACTGGCTGTTGGCGGAATTCGGCGCCGCTGTGCGGGCCATTGAGCATGTGCCGCGCACATGCGGCTCTGCGTTGAATTCGGCCTTGATGTCCGGCTTGCTCGATCCGCCGGTGCCATTGCCTTTGGGGCAGCCAACCTGCGCCATGAATCCGGGGATCACGCGGTGGAAGACGATGCCGTCATAAAACTCTTCACGGGCGAGTTCCTTGATGCGCTCAACATGGCCGGGTGCGAGGTCGGGGCGCAGCTCGATCTTCACGGGGCCTTTGGAGGTTTCAAGAAGGAGTGTGTTTTCAAGGTCGCTCATGGAAAATTCCTTATAAGTGGCTCGGGTTTAAGACTGGCTATTGAATGAAGACGATGGCGGCAAGCCCAACAGCCGTGTTATTGTCTGTGTATCATATCAGGACGCGCCCGCTCATGATTGCAAATTCCCTTTCAATCCTGCTCTCCGGGGTTCTCGCCTTGGCTGGTTTGATCCATCTGGCATGGTCCCTTGGCAGCACGTTTCCCTACGCCAATCAGCAGGCTCTGGCGCGGGCCGTCGTCGGGCGCCGGGGGATCACGCGCATGCCGTCCATGGCCGCATCTGCCTTTGTCGCATTCTGCCTGCTGGCGGCCGCCATCTGGGCGCTCTTGCTCGGGCGGCTCATTGCCGTGCCCGTATCTGACTGGCTGGTCGCGCCCGGCGGCTTGGCGCTGGCGGGCGTCTTCCTGTTCCGGGGCATCATCGGTGTCATGCCGACGTTCGAACGCGCGCTGCCGGAACAACCCTTCCTCCGTCTCAACCGGCGTTTCTATTCTCCGCTCTGCATCCTGATCGGTCTTGGATTTCTCGCCCTGACCCTGGCGATGCCGAACTGGGCGTGGCGGTTCAGCCTGCTCGGGTTCTAGGGACACCCCAGTCGGCCTGCTGGATGCGTTCATTGAGTGACACACCGTCCAGCGCCGGCGCGGTCATCATGTCGGCAAATGCCCAATGGTTCAGCTCCGTGCGGATCATTACGTCCGCGCTGCGATAGGCGTCGGCCACGCCGCCACCCAGGACGACGCCGGTGGCCTTCACGATATCCGACCGGTCGATATGCCGTGGCTTGGCGTCGACATGGACGACGAGCGCTGCATTGTCGGGCCTGCGGCTGGCGCGAGAGAATATACTGCCTGGCCGCATCACCGGATCGACGCCCGCCAGCAAGCCAACCGTGCCATTCAGCTGGTGGGCGACACGCAGGGCGGCATCGCTGCCCCAACTGTGGCCGACCAATGCGATGTCGTCTCCGCGAGACAAGGCCGCCATGCAGTGAGCAGTGGCGCCATCGACATCATAGTGCGCGAACCAGGCCGCCGTCCGCGAATGCCGGTTGCTGCTCTCGAAGAGGATACGCTGACGCGCCGTCACAAAGCCCGCAACAATGCGAGACGTGCCATCTGCGGCGCCCCCGATATAGATTTCGGCGACGCCCCGGCCAGATGGCGTTTGTGCGCGAGGGTTTGGCCTATTCGGTATAACGATACCCGACGCCATAGAGGGTTTCGATCGCATCGAACTCGTCGGTCACTTCGCGGAATTTCTTGCGAAGGCGTTTGATGTGACTGTCGATGGTGCGGTCGTCGACATAGATCTGGTCGTCATAGGCGGCGTCCATCAGCTGATCGCGGCTTTTCACGTAACCGGGGCGCGAGGCGAGGGCCTGCAGGATCAGGAATTCCGTGACGGTCAGGCGCACGGGGTGGCCGTCCCAGGTGCAGGCATGACGGTTCGGGTCGAGCGTCAGCTTTCCGCGAACGATCGGCTTGTGGTCGCCTTCTTCCGGTCCGGCCACACCGCCGCGCGCGCGCCGCAGGACCGCTTTCACACGCTCGGCGAGCAGGCGGTTGGAACAGGGCTTCCGCACGAAATCATCCGCGCCGATATTGAAGCCTATCACCTCGTCGATCTCTTCGTCTTTCGACGTCAGGAAGATGACCGGCAATTCGCTGGTCTGGCGCAGGCGGCGCAGCAATTCCATGCCGTCCATCTTGGGCATCTTCACGTCGAGAATGGCAATGTCCGGAGGCGTCTCCGTCAGAGCGGGCAGAGCGGATTCGCCGTCATGATAGGTGCGGACTTGATAGCCCTCAGCCTCAAAGAACATTTTCAGCGAGGCGACGATGTTCTCGTCGTCATCCACCAGTGCCAGAGTTGTCATCGCTCGATCCTTCTCAACCAGACTGTACCCCATCACGGGGTCTGGCCGTTTTGCATTATGGTGTTCAACCACGGTT
>NZ_JBBKXE010000184.1:0-30202 GCF_037969335.1 Hyphomonas sp.
ACCTTGTAGAGCGCGCTGACGCGGGCGAGGAAGGGCGCGGCGGGGACCGGGCCGAATGCACGAACGCTGCCCGGAAACAGCACGGAGGCTTCGGGGTCGACGGCCGGCTGCACCCTTCCCGACAGCGCGAAACGGTACGGGGCCGGGAAGGTGACGAGTTCGGTGCCCTCGGGGAGTGGTGTGGTAGTGGCAGGCGTGAGGTACGTCCGTGGCCGGACCGCTGGCAGCGTGAGCGCCAGCGCCATCAGGGTCAGCAGGCGCCGCACGATCATCTCGAGCTGTTTCAGCCGTCCCGAGGCGCGTCGCTTGAGGCTGCGCCGCAAGGTGAGGGGGCGCAGGTGGGCGTTCGTCATGTTGATTACCGCCCACAGCGCAAGGCGTGCCTGTTCGAGGCCGTGATGGATCAAGTCGGGCGGATGGCTCATGCGGCGCAGTATAGCGCGGGTGGGATATGGGTTGGATAAGGGGGTGGAGAATGCCCTCCAGCCTTCCCAATCCGTCCGTCCCGGCCTACATGCCCCCGATGACCCGCCCGCTTACTATCCTCGGTATTGAATCCTCCTGCGACGAGACGGCTGCTGCTGTGCTGCGGCTGGAGGATGGGCGCGTGACGCTGCTGTCGGACGTGATCCATACGCAACTGGAAGAGCATGCGCCCTATCAGGGCGTGGTGCCGGAGATTGCGGCGCGGGCGCATGCGGAGATTGCCGACAAGACGGTGGCCGCCGCGATGAAGGATGCGGGAATTTCCTATTCAGACCTCGACGGCGTCGCCGCCACGTCCGGCCCCGGCCTGATCGGCGGCGTGCTCGTCGGCATGATGACCGGCAAGGCGATTGCGCAGGCCGCCGGCAAGCCGTTCATCGCGGTCAACCATCTGGAAGGCCATGCGCTGAGCCCAAGGCTCGGCGGCGATTGCCCTTTTCCTTACCTGTTGCTGCTGGTGTCGGGCGGGCATTGCCAGTTCCTCGAGGTGCGCGGGCTGGGCGACTACAAGCGTCTCGGCTCGACGATTGACGATGCCGTGGGCGAGGCGTTCGACAAGACGGCGAAATTGCTCGGCCTCGGCTTTCCGGGCGGCCCCGCCGTGGAGCGGCTGGCGAAATCCGGTGATCCAAAAGCCTTCAGCTTCCCGCGTCCGCTGATGAACCGGCCCGGCCTCGACATGAGCTTTGCGGGCCTGAAGACCGCTGTTGCCCGCGCGGCCGCCGAGGAACCCCTCACAGAGCAGCGCCTCGCTGACCTGTGCGCCAGTTTCCAGGCAGCCGTCTGCGACGTGCTGGCGGGCAAGGCGCAGCGCGCACTCGAGGGGTTTGATCCGGGTGAAGGGGAAACGATCCGTTTCGTCGTGGCGGGCGGCGTTGCCTCCAACCAGGCGATCCGCACGGCGCTGGAAACGGAAGCAGCGGCGTTCGGGGGGCTGCTTGTCGCGCCGCCTTTGCGGCACTGTACGGACAATGCTGCGATGATCGCGCTTGTCGGGGCCGAGCGGATGGCCGCCGGACTAGTTGACGCGACCGGGGACCTTGGCGCCGGGGCGAGACCCCGGTGGCCGCTGGATGAAGCGTCTGCGACGCTGGATCCGGCTTATGCCACGGGGCTCAAGGGCGCCAAGGCCTGATCAGGCGTCACTAAACTGCAAATTCAGCAAGTGCGAGCGTGGCGGCGAAGATGGCAACGGCGAACGGCACGGCTGCGATCAAGGCGTAGAAGGATTGGCGGGCTTCAGTTTTCGAGAGGGTCATTGGATTGCTCTTCAAGGGGTCTTTTGGAAGGCACCATAGTCTTCCATGACCCTGATATAGCAGGCCCTGAAAAATAATCAATGAACAATTTCGTTTTTATTCAGCGTTTAGATTTTCTATCGATCCGGCGTATGGGCACCACACGATAGCGAGGCCAGCAAAAGATCGAGAACGCCGCCCAGTTCCCGCTGCAGTTTTGGCAGGGACAGCGCCGAAAACAGCTGCGGAAAGCGGAATTTCATCAGCGCAGACTGCATGAATTCAGCTGTTTCTTCGGGGCGCTCAAGCGCGCGGAATTCACCGGCCTGAATGCCATCATTCAGGATCTGCACCAGGTAAACGCGCTCCTGGGCCATCTGCTCGTTGAAATAGAGCGGGCGCTCCTCTTTGAGGACGCCGGCGACTTCCAAAATCTTGGCGTCTTCCTCAATGGCCTTGAAGGTTCGCTCGAGACTCATCTCGAAAAACTCGCGAAGCCTTGAAGACGCTGATGTTTTCTTGCGGGCAATCGCGGCATAGTCTTCGAAGACCTTGGCGTTGAACTTGCGCGCCATAGCCTCGGCAATGTCGATCTTCGAGGCGAAGAAGCGGTAGATATTGCCCGCCGACATGCTGCAGTCGCGGGCAATCTCCGACATGGTCGTCTTGCCGTAACCATAGTGATGGATGCGCTCCATGGCGGCATTCAGGATCTGCTCGCGGGTATCTGTCGTGTCATTCATGCGAAAACCATACTACTAATTCCTGAAGGATCAATGATTCATTCAGTTCACATTCGCCGGATTTGCTTGGCAGTGGAAAGCTCGCAAGCAGTATGCCATAGCGGTCCGGACACTCAACCAGGCCCCGAGGAGACGTTCATGCCATTGTTCTGCCTACACTGTCTCGACCGACAAGACGGCGGCGCCGCGCTGCGCGCCAAGGCCCGTCCGGCGCATCTGGAATGGGCCGTGAGCCTGGGGGATGTCGTTCGCATGGCCGGGCCGCTGCTCGCGGATGACGGCGAGACCATGGTCGGGTCGATATTCCTGGTGCAGGCCGAGAGCCTCGCCGCCGCCAAGGCCCTGTCGTCGCAGGACCCCTATACACTGGCCGGCGTCTTCGAGCGGGTCGACATTCATGAGATCCGCTGGTCCATCGGGGACGGCAAGCCGGCATGAAACAGCTTATCCTCGGCAACCTGAACTATTCCAGCTGGTCGATCCGGCCCCTGCTGGTCGCGCGTCATGTCGGCCTGCCGGTGGAAGAGGTGATCGTGCCGCTGGATTTTCCCGACACGAGCGCGAAACTGAAAGAGATCAGCCCGACGGCCAAGGTGCCATTGCTGATCTGGGACGCGCAAACCGTGTGGGAAAGCCTTGCGATCACCGAATGGATCGCTGAATGGGCCGGTCCGGGCCAGGTCTGGCCTGAAGATGCCGCAGCCCGCGCCGTGGCCCGCGCCGCCGCTTCGGAAATGCATGCCGGCTTTCCGGCCCTGCGCAGCCTCTGCCCGATGGACATCCGGTCGCGCCATGCCGCCCCGGAGATGAGTGACGGACTGAAGGCCGACATTGCGCGGATCGATGGCCTCTGGTGCGATCTGCGCGAACGCTTCGGCGCCGGCGGGCCGTTCCTGTTCGGCCAGTGGAGCGCCGCCGATGCGTTCTACACGCCTGTCGTGACCCGCTTCCGCACCTATGGCCTTCCGCTCAGCGGCCCCGCACAGGCCTATGCCGACGCTGTGCTCAGCGATCCGAAATTCCGCGTCCTGGAAGAACAGGCAAAGGCCGAACCGTGGTGGATCAAGTATGGCCCGGATGGCCGGTCCAGCGGGTCTCTCAAGCCGGCAGGCTGAACAGGTCGTAACCGAGATCGTGCCGGAACAGCGTTTTCACCTGTGTCCGGTAAAGGTCCATGGCTTCGCCCGTGAACAGGTCGGCAAGCGCGGTCTTGCGATTCTGCAGCACGTTGGGCTCGGCGTGCGGGTCGGTATGCTTGGCCATTTCGGCCTTGGTGCCCGCCGCGAGCGCCGCGTCGATCGAAGCGGGCGTCAGGTCGAGTGACCAGTGCGCCGCGACGGCCTCCAGCACGGCGCGTGCATCCTTCAGCGTGTCTTCGTAATGGACGGTGAGTATCCGGCCCGGCGCAGCGGCGCAGACGTCGCCCCAGCGGTTCCAGAACCGGGCGAGCCAGTAGATGTCGCAGCGATATGCCTTCCCGCCCGGATCGCCTTTCAGATAGGTCAGCCAGTCGACCTTGATGTCATATTCCCATTTGGCATGGTGGCTGGCGAGGATGGCCATCGGATGCCGGACGGCGAGCACGTAGGGCGGCAGGTTGGCGGCGCGCCGGGCCCAGCCCCAGTCGGCCAGGCGGTGGGGGATGGTGTGGCTGAAGGCGAGGCGCGGGATGTCCGGGAAGGTGGGCTTGTCCTTCGGCCAGCCGATATAGGGCCGGACGGCATTCTCGGAAAAATATTTCGGGCGGGCGATGCCGTGCGTATCGGCGATGGCAATCGCCAGCATGTATTTCAGCCAGTGCGTGCCGGAATTCTTTGATGTCACCAGCATGCCGTCGAAAGCGCCATGGCGCAGCACGGAATAATTGTTCCAGTTATCGTTGCGAACGCGGGCGCGGTAGGCGGCAGGCAGAGTCTCGATCATGGGTCGCCCCTAGCCTCAGACCTGCCAGAGCGCAACGGGTGCGGCGCTCATGTCTTGAGGCCGGCCCGGTCGCGATACACTTGCAGCAGCGCCAGCTGGTCGCGCGTGGGCGTGCCTTCCGCCTCGGAGACCGCCTCGAGCATGCCGTCGAGATCGACCACTTCCTTCGGACCGAGATAGCGGTCGCCGACAATCTTCTGGCTGAGACGGCGCATGGTTTCCTGTGGCAGGGGCGCCTTGTTTGTCACCCATGCCGCGTGCGCAACCAGTTCGTGGGCTTCGTCCTGCGAGAAGCTGAAATGGCGCATGATCTCGTCACTGATGACGTCGCTTTGGCGGTCAGTCAGCGGGCCGCCGCGGGCGCGGGCGACTTCCATCATCATGATCGCCGCTGCCTCACGGGGATCGTCGATCAGGTCGAGGCCATTGCGGCCGGCCCGGTACTTGAAGGCGATGCTCCGGGGCAGGTTGGCCGCAGACCGCGCCAGATCGACCGCATGGCGCGCGCCGTCGCGGGCCATGCGCAGCCGCCAAGACCAGACGCCGATAGCCACCAGAATACCAAGAATAGCGACAAGGAACTGCATCAAAAAAGTGTAGCGCGCCCCGAAGGGACGCGCCACACCCAATGCGTCCTGAGCTTACTGACCGCCGCCTGCGGGATCTGCGCTGGCATGCGCCTGCGCGAGGACATAGGCGCGGATGGCTTCGGATTCCTCAGGCGTCAGGTGTTCGGCGAACGAGACCATGCCATTGGCGGCGAGGTTTCCGTCGAGCACGACGCCCCTCCACGCTTCGGCATTGCCGGTGATGGCCGACCAGCGCAGGTCGGGCAGCACGCCGGAACTGGCGGCGAGCGCGCCATGGCAGACCATGCAATTGCGCGAGAAGGCCACCGCGCCCTGTGCGATCATCGCGTCGTCACCGAAGGCATCAGCCTTGGCGGTCCGCTCAATCGGCGTGAAATCAGCGTCGGCGATGAGGCCCGTGCCGCCAATCTTGAACGTGACCACCTTGCCGACTGTCGCAGGCACCGCCTCGTCATAGGCGTAGCCAGCGGTGAGGGCGAAAGCACTGCCCCAGCCGGTCGTGATCGTCACGTATTGCTCGCCGTCGATCAGATAGGTGCCGGGGCCGGATGCGGCGCCTGACTTGACGTTCTGGTTCCACAGTTTTTCGCCGGTTGCCGCATTATAGGCGACAAAGTCGCCATTCAGCTTGCCCTGGAAGACGAGATTGCCCGCCGTGGACAGCACGCCGCCATTCCACGCGTTCTCATGCTCGACGGTCCAGCGGGGCTCCTGCTTGACCGGATCCCACGCAATCAGGCGGCCCTTGAGGGTCGAGCGGAGGAACTTGGCGACGTCAGGCGGCGCAATGGGCGGAATGCCCGACGAGAAGTCGGCGCCGGTATTCCAGCCGATCGTCTTGGTGCCGAACCTTGGGTCTTCCGCATAGGCCTGCGGAATTTCCTGGGCCGGGATATAGGCCAGTCCGGTTTCCGGGCTGTAGGCCATTGGCTGCCAGTTGTGGGCACCAAGCGGCCCGGGAAGTTGCTGGTGGGGTTCCTTGCCATAGCGGGCTGCGGCCACTTCCATCGGCCGGCCGTTCTCGTCGAGACCGGTTGCCCAGTTCAGCGGAACGAACGCATCGCCCGAAAGATACTCGCCCGTGGCGGCATCCAGGACATAGAAGAACCCGTTCTTGGGCGCCTGCATGGCGACGCGGCGCGGCGCGCCATCTTCGCCGAGCGGCAGGTCTGCCAAGATGATCGACTGGGTGGCTGTATAGTCCCAGTTGTCGCCCGGCGTGGTCTGGAAGTGCCACTTGTATTCACCTGTATCGGCATCGACCGCGACAATCGACGAGAGGAACAGGTTGTCGCCACCGGCAGGGTCACGGAACGTACGGTTCCATGGCGATCCGTTGCCGACGCCGAAAATGATCTGGTCGTTGACCGTGTCGTAGACGATGGAATCCCAGACCGTGCCGCCGCCGCCATCGGTGACCCATGCGCCTTCGTCACCCCAGGTGACGTTGCCGACGGATTCGAAAGCCTTGTCCGAAGGTTCGTGGTCAGGCTGCTTTTTCGGGTTCGGCACCGTGTAGAAGCGCCAGAGCTTCTTGCCGGTTTCTGAATCATAGGCTGTCAGGTAACCGCGCACGCCCAGTTCAGCGCCGCCATTGCCGATCAGCACCTTGCCGTTCACCACGCGTGGTGCGCCGGTGATCGTGTAGGGCTTGGCCTGGTCGACCGTCACCGTGCTCCAGATGCGTTCGCCGGTTTTCGCATTCAATGCTTCAAGACGACCGTCAATCACACCGACATAGACCTTGCCATCAAGGACCGCGACACCGCGGTTGACCACGTCGCAGCAGGCCTTCACGCCAACGGCGCGATCAACATCCGGGTCGTAGGTCCACAGCGCGTCGCCTGTCTTGGCATCAAGCGCGTAGACCACGGACCAGGCCGACGTGACATACATCACGCCGTCGACAACGATCGGCGTCGCCTCAACACCGCGATTGGTGTCGAGATCGTGGGTCCAGGCAACGCCCAGACGGCCGACATTCTCGGTATTGATTCCCGTCAGCGTCGAGAAGCGCTGCTCATCATAGGTGCCGCCATAGGTCAGCCATTCGGCGCCGCCACTGGCCGTCGCGATACGATTTGTATCGACCGCGGCGAAGGCTGCTTCCACAGGCTTTTCGGCCACTTCGGCCTTCTCTTTCGGGGCACAGCCCGCGAGCAGCGCCAGTGCGCCCCCCGCCATGATGAATGAACGCCAATGAGTCATGGCCTGATGTCTCCCCTCGGTTTGAGCATGGCGGTCTGGTGCCGCTCTTGATGATTGGCGATTATGCTAGCCCTTCGACAGCGATTGTCGAGGTCTCTCGCTAGGTCAGTTGCCGGCCAATGTGCCGGAACGCTCGGCAACACCGCTGAGCGCGGTGAGATCGGCCTGCGCGGCGTCGATTGCCTGCGCAATGACCGATTGCCATTCAGCGAGATTGCCTGCCGATGCAGCACCGTCCGGAAAGTTCACGGACCGGGAGGCATTCACCACGCCGCCCTCAAGATGATTGCCGCGCCTGACAAAGCCCGCGAGGGCATCCTTCGCACCGCTGCCTTGCGCGCCGTAACCCGGCACGAGGAACAGGCATTTCGGCGCCAGCTGGCGCAGCTTGCGCGCCTCATCAGGCCCGGTTGCGCCCGCGACGAGCATGAGGCTCGACCAGCCGTCCGCCCCTTCAAGACGCTGGATCGCGGGCCGCAGCGCTTCCACGACACGCGCATAGAGTGGGGCACCGCCCATGTCCTGCGTCTGGAAATCAGCCGATCCGGGATTGGACGTGCGCGCCAGAACGACCAAGCCCTTGCCATTCGATTCCGCCGCCGACAGGAACGGCTCAAGCGTGTCGATCCCCATATAGGGGTTTACGGTGACCGCATCACAGGGAAACGGGGCCGATTTGCCAAGATAGGCCTGCGCATACCCTTCTGCCGTCGACCCGATATCACCGCGCTTGGCATCTGCGATCACGATCAGGCCCGCATCACGCGCCGCTTCGCACACACGTTGCAGTGCGCGCATGCCGTCGGGGCCGAGACGCTCGAACAGGCCAACTTGCGGCTTGATGATACCGGCCCGGCCGACAACCTGCGCGATGATGGCTTCGCCCCAGCGCGCCAGACCGTCCGGCGTGTCACCGCCGAAAAGGGCGGGCACACGCCCGGCATGCGGGTCGATTCCCACGCAGAGCGGACCCAAGGTGCGGGCCGCAGTAACCAGGCGACCGGCAAAATCGGTCATGGGCGCACCTGGCAGGCAACCTTGACCACCTGCAGCCGGCGGCGGGCATTGTCGGATTGCGGCCCGTAAGTGTTCACCGTGAACGCCTCATGGGGGCCTTCGACGGTCGAAACGTCGAGACTGGTGAGGAAGGCTTCGATGGAGGACGGCGCTGCCGTGTATATCCGGCCGCGGCGCGGGCTTTCAGCAACAATGACGCCGCGCACGCCGCCATCCTTGTCGAAGACAGGACCGCCCGAGATACCGCCAAGCGTGCCGGTGAGGCCCTGGGTACGCCCGATTTCGGCCCAGGCGAGGATCGGCTCGGCGCCATCGCGGCGTCCGCGTGTGATCAGTTTGGATCGCGACAGAAGCTTGGTCGCCACTTCGCCCGGCCGGCCTTGCGGATAGCCGACATGATAGCCTTCGTCGCCGATGCGCAACGTCGAGTTCAGGGCGAGTTTCACAGAGGCCGGGCTGCGGCCCGTCGAAATGAGGGCAAGGTCATGGTCGGGATCAACCCTAACGCTTGCAGCCGGGACATATTGGTCGGGCGCGACCAGCAGGCCGACGCTGTTGCAGCCTTCAACGACATGACGCGCCGTAATCCAGTCACCGGAATTATTGACCGCAAAAGCTGTGCCGATGCCATCCTTCGGGGAGTCGACCTGGACCAGTATCTGCTCGTCGAGGATGGAGGGCGGCGGCAATGTCGGGCCGTCCGACTCGAGCACTGTCGGAGGCGATTCAGGCGCATCAGCGTTGTGCTCATTGGCAAACAACGTCCAGACCACGGCGCTGAACACCAGAAGGTAAAGGACCCAATCAAACGACCTCATTTGTGCGTGCGTCTCCTCAACTCAAAACCTTTGCAGGGCCGGGTCCCACAATCCGGCCGCCAGAATCAGCGCCGACGAAATCTTTGCGGCAATCAGCACAATCGCCGCGCCAGCCTGATCCTGCTCGATCCGCTGCGGAATGTCGCGCAGCAAAACGTCCACGAGCCGGTAAACGATCAACTGGAGCAACAGGGCGATCACGCCCCATATCAGGAGGTCGAACAAGGACACACTCGATGCCAAGGTCGATGCGATGGGTATGGCGAGACCGGTAATCGCGCCTGCCAGTGCGAGGCCTGCCGAGGCGTTGCCGCCTTTTACGAGTGCAAGTTCCTTCCATGGTGTCAGCAACACGTAGATAGTGCTTGCGACAACCAGCATACCACCTGCAGATGCAGTCCAGATCAGAAAGCGCGGAAACGCTTCTACAAAAGCACCAATTTCACCGTCCATTGAACCCGCCTATCTTGAACACATATTGTCCGAGGCCCTCCCGAGGCCGCCCTTATCCCTAAACACAGCGCGCCTGCGCCTCAAGGAGACATCATCATGCTGAGCGGAAAAACTGCACTCGTCACTGGCTCGACGAGCGGTATCGGAATGGGGATTGCGACCCGCCTTGCACGCGAAGGATGCAATGTCGTGCTCAACGGATTCGGGGACGAAGCCGCGATTGAAGCGGAAAGAGCCGGTCTGGAAAAAGAATTCGGGGTAAAGGTCGGATATTCGGGCGCCGATCTCACCAACCCAGACGCGATTGAGGGCATGATGGGCTATGTCGCCCGCGATTTCGGCGGCGCAGACATTCTCGTCAATAATGCAGGCGTTCAATATGTTGCACCCATCGAGGACTTTCCGGTCGCAAAGTGGGATCTCATCATCGCGCTCAACCTGACCGCCGCCTTCCACACGACGCGCATGGCCCTTCCCGGGATGAAGGAAAAGGGCTGGGGGCGTATCATCAACACGGGCAGCGCCCATGCCAAGGTCGCCTCCCCCTTCAAGTCGGCCTATGTCACGGCCAAGCACGGACTGGCCGGCCTGACCAAGGTGACTGCCCTCGAAGGGGCGAAACATGGCGTGCGCTGTAACCTGATCTGCCCCGGCTATGTCCATACACCACTGGTGGACGGCCAGATTGCCGATACGGCCAAGGCGCGCGGCATGACGCGGGAGCAAGTGATCGAAGACGTGATCCTCGAGGCCCAACCCACCAAGGAATTCGTCACGGTGGAGCAGATCGCCGGCTTTGCCGCCTTCCTTTGCTCGCCCGACGCCGACCAGATCAATGGTGCGGAACTCTCGATCGATGGCGGCTGGACGGCCGAATAGGCTTTCGCCGCTATTCTTCCAGCACTTCGGCGAGGCACGCGGCGATTGTCTCGCTCGTGTCCTCGTGGGTGAAGAAGGTCTTCAGCTTCCAGTCCTCGTCCATCAGATAGAGCAGGCTCGTATGGTCCATCGTGTAACCGGCTGAACTGCTGTCATCGTCGATCCGCGAATAGTCGGCGATGAAGGAATCGGCTGCCGCGCGGACCTGTTCCCTGGTGCCCGTCAAGCCGACCAGATTGTCGGGAAACGCAGCGGTTGTTACGTATTGGGCGAGGGTTTCGGGCGTGTCGCGCTCGGGATCGACCGAGATCAGGAGCGTCTGGGGCGGCGCCATGTCTTCGGGCAGCATCTTGTAGGCGCGCGCGATACTGACCAGCGTCATCGGGCAAACGTCCGGGCAATAGGTAAATCCGAAATAAATCAAGGTTGGATGACCCTTGAACGTATCCTCCGTGACGGCTTCTCCGGTGTGCGAGACGAGCGAGATCGGCCCGCCAATCTCCGGATAGGCGCGGCTGAGGCACCCGGATTTGACCCCGCCGGAGCGGGGCGTTGCGGGTGTGGCAGCGGTGTCGGACGGGGGCGCCGAGGGGGAGCAGGCGGTGGCGGCAAGGGTGCCGAACGCGACGAGAAGGGTGCGGATTGGAAACATGATAGCGATATGCCGGGAATGCCCTGCTTGGCGCAAGCGTCACGCTGACGCATAAGCAGCTTCATGGACGAGATTACCCGAGATTCCCGATACGCGCTGGACGACGCCGTCTTCACGCTGGCGCCCGAGGGGCTTGGCTCGGCGCAGTCGGCGCTGGGGCGGACACGGCTTCGCACATTCATCACGCTGCGCTGGCTGGCCGTGGCTGGTCAGACGGCAGCCGTCCTGTTCGTGGCGTTCGGGCTGGGCTTTGAAGTGCCGCTGGCGCTGTGCCTGGCGATCATTGCCGCGTCAGCCTGGCTCAATGTGTTCCTGGCCTTTGCCTTCCAGAGCCAGCGCCTGACGCGCGGCTGGGAGGCGAGCCTGCAACTGGCCTTCGACACGCTGCAACTGGCGGCGCTGATCACCGTGACCGGCGGCCTGTCCAACCCCTTCCTGCTGATGCTGCTGGCGCCGGTGACCGTTGCGGCGCTGTCTGTTTCGCAGACCCGGGCGACAATGGTTGCGGTCCTGGCGCTCGCGTCGGCAGCGATGATGCCATTCTTCTCCCTGCCTTTGCCCTGGGTGGGCGGTGAGGCGATCAGCCTGCCCCCGCTCTTCCAGTGGGGCCAGTTCACGGCGCTCGTCGTGGGTCTCGTCTTCTTTTCCCTGTCAGCAGTCCGGGTCAGCCAGGATGAGGCAAGACTGGTTCGGGCGCTCGATGCGGCCAGCGTGGTGATGGCGCGCGAACAGAAACTGTCGGCGCTTGGCGCCATGTCGGCGATGACGACACATGAACTTGGCACGCCGCTGGCGACCATTCACCTCGTGTCCAAGGAATTGCTCGCCGAAATCGGGCCGGATGATCCCCATAGCGAAGACATCCGTCTGATCGCCGAACAGGCAGATCGCTGCCGCGCGATCCTCGCCACCATACGGGAGGCGCGCGAGGCGACAGATATCGTGCATGCGCTGATGCCGCTCGACGCATTGGTCGAAGAAGCCGCCGCGCCGTTCAAGGGGCTGGGCGTCGACCTGGTCGTGCGCGCGGTGCCGGGGGAACGGGGCGAACCGAAAGCGCCGATCCTCAATCGCAGTCCGGAAATCCTGCATGCCCTTGGTGCCTTTATCGAGAACGCGGTTAGCTTCGCCGACACCGGCGTCACGGCGGTGGCGTCATGGACGGACGACCAGGTGATCATCACGATCACGGATGACGGGCCGGGATTTGCCGCTGAAGTGATGCCGAAACTTGGCGAGCCTTACGTCTCCCAGCGCAGCGAAGCCCAGCTGGGCGGCGGCGACATGGGTCTGGGCTTTTTCATCGCAAAAACGCTGATCGAACGGACCGGCGGACGCATCGCGACGCGCAACCGGACTCCGCCCAAGCGCGGCGCGGTGGTGCAGGCTCTCTGGCCAAGAGCAGCGCTAGAGGCTTCTAAGTTGGCCTAGGCCGTGCCAAAGCCTATATTGAGATGGAATCATGAGAAGGAATGCGGCCATGGACCGCCCAGTGTCTGTAAACCTGCACGATAGCCTCAAGGATGTGGAAGACCGTTCCTGCCTTGTGATGGATGATGACGGCCCGTTCGTTCAACGCATGGCGCGCGCCCTGGCCCAGCGCGGCTTCATTGTTTCCGCCGTTTCGACCGTCAGCGAAGGCAAGGATATTGCCCGGCTGAACCCGCCCGCCTTTGCCGTGCTGGACCTACGCCTTGAAGATGGCAGCGGCCTCGACGTGGTCGACGTGCTGCAAAAGCATCGCCCGGATGCACGAGCCGTGATCCTGACCGGCTATGGTGCAATCGCGACGGCCGTCGCCGCCGTGAAGGCCGGTGCCGTCGATTACCTGTCGAAGCCGGCCGATGTGGATGACATCGTCCGCGCGCTCACCGCCACCAAGGACGAGAAACCGGCCCCGCCGGAAAACCCGATGTCGGCGGACCGGGTGCGCTGGGAACATATCCAGCGCGTCTATGAGCTGTGCAATCACAATGTCTCGGAAACGGCCCGGCGCCTGAACATGCATCGCCGGACGCTGCAGCGCATCCTGGCGAAACGCGCCCCGCGCTAAAGTCCAAGCCCACGGATGGCGCAATAAGGTGACTGCAGCGTCACCTTATCTGTAACAAATGCAACAGTTGCAAAGCGTTTTCACCTCGCTTAAGCGCGGCGAATGAAATCGTTCCGTGTCCTCCCCGCCTCGCTCCTGATTGCCTCTTTTGCCGCCCCGGCGCTCGCTGAAACAGCCGACGCGCCAAGGCGCCTGGACCCGGTCGTCACGACCGCCACACCCAGCGCCGCGCCACTGACCGACATTCCGATGTCCGTCAGCGTGATCAGTTCAGATGCGCTCAAGTTGGCGGATGCCTTCCTCGGGGCAGAAGACATTACCGACCTGCTGACCGGCGTCGACGCGGCGGTGGCCAATGGCACACAGGTCGCCTTCCAGATCCGTGGCATCGGCGCGGTGGACCATCAGGCGCTGACACCGACGGCTGCTGCGGTCTATTCCGATGGCGTCTATCTGGCGACCAATGTGCAGACCGGCCTGATGCTGTATGACCTCGACCGGATCGAGGTGTTGAAAGGCCCGCAAGGCACGCTGTATGGCCGCAACGCCTCTGGCGGGGCGATCAATTTCATCACCGCGCGACCGGGCCCGGACCAGACACGCTATGTTCGCGCCGGTTATGGCAATTTCAACCGCGTGGACCTTGGCGGCGCCTACGGGAACGCGCTGGATAACGGCTTCAGCTATCGCCTCGCCGTGCGGTACCTGTCGCGTGATGCAGCCCTCGACAATACGGCTGGGCCAGCGGATGCGGGCGGCGTGCGCGACGAGTTCGGCCTGCGTCTCGGCCTCCTCTGGGAGAATGCTGGCGGCGGCGAACTGCTGGTGCGCACCCATTATGAGGAAGACAATGGCGTCAACACCACGCCGCGCAATGACAGCCTGGACCTGGGCGATCATGAAATCGCCGTGGCCGGTGACGGCCTGCAGGACACGGATAATGCCTTCTATGGCGTATCAGCCGAATACAACCGCGCTGTCGGGCGCTGGGACCTCACCTCGCTGACAGCCTTTGAAGGCTATGCGCAGCAATACGGCTTTGATTTTGATGGCGCTGTGGCCCTGTTCGGAAATCCCGGTTTCAATGCGAACCTCGCGTATGATCGGTCGTTCCGTCAGTATTCGCAGGAATTCCGCCTGCAGACGGACTGGACCGGTGGGCACACGCTGATCGGCCTCAGCGGTTCGGTCGATGATTTCAGCCAGACCTACACGATCTGGTGCGGTGTGCTGGACCCCGAAACCCTGCTCGGCACATGTCCCTATGTGGGTGCGGGAAGCCGCGCTGGTCCGACGCCCGTGTCGACCGGAACCGCGATGTCGCTGGTCACGGACATCAACCAGTCGCGCACGGCGCTCGCCGCCTTCACGCATAATGAATTCGACCTGACGGACCGCGTCACGGCCACGCTGGGCCTGCGCGTGACCGATGAGCGGATCGAAGGGCATGGTAGCGGCCGGCATGTGTTTGATGATGGCACGGTCGGCTACAATAATGTCAGCGGACTGGGCCTTGCCTTCGGATCGAACGCAATCGACGAGACACGCCTCAGCGGTAACGCCGCGCTGTCTTATGATGTCGGGCCCGGGCAGGCCTATGCGTCTGTGTCGAACAGCTACAAGTCGGGCGGCTTCAATGGCGAGGTCCAGAACAATGCCACGCATTTCACCGACGAGGGCCTGTTCGATGCGGAAGCCGTGACGGCGTATGAGATCGGCTACAAGGCACGCCCCACGGACACGCTGAGCTGGAGCCTCGCTGCGTTCTGGCAGGATTATGATGCGCCGCAGGCACGTATCTTCGTGAACTTCGCGCTGCCGGACGGTTCGAGCATCACGTCGAATTCCTTGTCGAACCTGGATGCGGCCACCGTCTATGGCGCAGAGGCCGACATGACCTGGCGGCCGGTTGACGGCCTGACGCTGGATGCCGGACTGACGCTGCTTGATACCGAGATTGACCAGACCACCGATATTGGCGGCAATGCCGCGACGTTCGACGGCAATCCCCTGCCCTTCGCACCGGACGTGTCAGCCACACTGGGCGGTCGCTATGAATTCGCGCTGACGCCAGACGTGGACGCGAGCGTCGCGGCCCATGCCAAATATCGCGGCGATTATTATCTCGACCCGGAGGGCCTTGAGAAGCGGATGCAGGCGGGGTTCACCACTTTGCAGGCCGAAGCGGCGTTCCAGTTTGCCAACACGGGTCTTGGCGTCACGATCTGGGGGCGCAACCTCACCGATGAAGACTACGCGCTCTCGGGCTATGGCTTCATCGGCTACAACACGTTCCGGTCGGACCCGCGCACCTTTGGTGTGCGGCTGGATTACAGCTTCTAAGTTGTCGGCTTCATCAGCGCCATTGCGCCGACGACCATCGCTTCCGTGCCTAGCTTGACCGAAGGCTCAGGGTCGATCTTGAAGAAGGGCGAATGGTGGGACGGCGCAGTTTTCACGTCGGCTTCGGGTGTGCCGCCGACATTGAAATAGACGCCTTTAACGCCGGTTTCCGGCGTGACGAAATAGGCGAAGTCTTCGGCGCCCATGCCGCCGCGTGGCTGTTCAAACAGCGTGCCTTCCGGCAGTGAGGCCGTGAATGCGTCGCGCAGGCGCTGGGCCGTGTCGGTGTCGTTGATCGTGGGCGGTGTCGATTCCGTTTGGGAGCGGACAACTTCTGGCATCAGGTCTTCCGGCACGTTCATTGAAATGGCGACCCCCCGGGCAACCCGGTCGATGCCGTCAAGCAATTGTGTGCGCACGTCCGGGTCGTCGGAGCGGACGGTCAGCTGCATCTCGACCTTGTCGCCAATGATGTTGTGCTTGGCCCCGCCATGGAATGCGCCGACCGTAATGACGCCGGGATCCAGCGGCGCGATCGAGCGCGACACGACCGACTGCAATGACACGACAATCTGGGACGCCACGAGCACCGGATCGATGCCCATGTGCGGATAAGCGCCATGCGTGCCGACGCCATGGACAAGAATGTCGACGCTGTCGGAGCTGGACGCCACGATGTCGAGCGGCAGCTCGATGCGCCCTGTCGGCACCTCGGCCGCGACATGGAAGGCGATGGCATAATCAGGCTTGGGGAAGCGGGTGTACAACCCGTCTTCGATCATGGCCCGGGCGCCGCCGATGCGTTCTTCAGCCGGCTGGCCAACGAGAACAAGTGTGCCGGACCATTCGTCCTTGCGGGCAGCCAGCTGTTTCGCAGCGCCGACAAGGGACGTGACGTGCACATCGTGCCCGCAGGCATGCATGACGGGCTTTTCCACGCCGTCAATATCGACCTGCGTGGCCATGGAGGCATAGGCAAGGCCGCTATCTTCCTTGAGCGGCAGGCCGTCCATGTCGGCGCGCATCAGGACTGTCGGGCCATCCCCGTTTTTCATGACCGCAACAATGCCGGTGCCACCCACGCCTTCGGTCACATCAAACCCGAAAGCGCGGATTTCTTTGGCGAGTATCTTCGCCGTGTTGGTTTCGCGGAAGGAGAGTTCCGGGTTCGTATGGAAATATGTGAACAGCGCGCCAAGATGCGTGTCGTAGTCGACCGAAATGTCCGAGCGGAGCGTCTCGTCCGCAAACGCGCCCGGTGCGGCGCCGAGGGCAAGGACGGATGCGGCCAAGGCCAAGGATTTCAATTTCATGTGCTGTCTCCCCAATTCCGGCGAGAGGCTAGGCGGCGAATGACGCCCTGTAAATCATTGATCCTTATTCCCCGGGACACCCGCGCGTATCAAAACGGATGGCCCGGAAATTGACCGGGTCTCCATTTGAATAGTTCAGCGCGTAGTGCGGCTGGGACTCGGTGACGCAGAGATTCAGCTTTTCCGCTTGGGCGCGCAGCGTGGCCACCGTATCCGCGATTGCGGGATCGGCTTTCCTGTCCTCGAAATTGACGAGGTAGACGACCGGATAAGCGGACGGATCCGTCGGCAGGTCGAGCGGGGTTTCCGGCGGGTGCAGGTTCTGCGTGCCGAGCGTGAGGATGTAGCTCGGTTCGGCATAGCCGAGCGCGAGGATGCGGGTCGGCGCGGTCGTGTTGCAATTGGCATCGTCGCCCGGCACGCCGCAGACGTCTTCAAGCGCGGCGCGGGCAGTTTCGGTCGGCTGGAGCCAGACCTGGCTTGGCAGCATGAAGATGCGGACATGCCAGCCGATGGCAATGCTGGCGGCGATGGCGAACAGGATGGCCAGTCCGTCCCGGCGCCGGGCAAACTCGATAATGGCCAAGCCAACAAGCACGAAACCGAGCCACCAGAGCCAGAGCGGGAAGCTGCGATAGGACGTCCATGCCTCAAGCACCTGGCTGGAGGCGGCTGTGGTGAAGTCCGCTGCGGTCTCTTCCATGAAATAGATGGCGACACCGGGGAACGAGACGGCGAGCAACAGGATCGCGCCGACGGCAAACAGGACGAGCGAAATCCAGCGGCTGACCGGCATGCGCTTGCCCTCCATCAGCTGCACCGCCGCGTAGCCGCAGAGGAGGCCGATGGCCGGATAGGCGGGCAGGATATAATGGCTGAGCAACGTGGGCATCAGTTCGAAGAAGGCGTAGGTGAGCGCCGCCCATGCCACGAGAAAGCGGATGGCGCGGGTCTCGTCGGTCAGGCCGTCTATGCCGATGGGCCAGCGGTGTTTCCAGTCGTCGCGGCCCGAGATGTACCAGAAGACGCCGAGCAGCACCGCCGGGAAGGCTGGCAGGGTTTTCAGCGTGGACAGCGTCGTCAGGGTCTTGGCGACAAGGCCTGTGCCTTCAGGGCGTGGCAAGTGGGGCAGAGCGAACAGGAGGACTGTGAGGAACGCAAACACGAATGCGGTAATCAGCGCCGATTCGCGCAGCCATTTCCAGCCGAGGTCGCCGCGCGGCTTGAGCCGCTGCCAGGCGGCCACACAGCCGGGCACCAGCATCAGCGTGGCAGGGAAGAACCAGGCAGGCATGTGCGTCAGGTGGTAGAAGGGCCAGCCGCCGTGCCCTTCGGAGGCGCCGGTGAACTTGTCTTTCAAATCCTTGCCGACAGCGCCCTTGATGAATTCCCCGCCCGTCGCGGCCTGTATCCACAGGAACCAGGGCAGGACGAGGGCGACGAAGATGGCCGGGCCGGGCCACCAGAGGAGGACACGCCACCAGTCGCCACCCTTGCCGCCAGCCGCCTTGGTCCAGACCCAGGCGCCGAGGCCGGCATAGGCCGCAACCATCGGGCCGACAGGGCCCTTGATGAGGAAGACTAGCCCCATAGCGGTCCAGAACAGGAGCGCCATGCGTTTGGACTGGTCCTTGTTCATGTAGAGACGCGCGAGCGCGCCGATACTCAGCGTCGTCAGGAAGACGAGCATGCCATCCGTCTTGGAGATGTGCGCCTCGCTGGTGAGCAGCAGCGTCGTGCCGAACAGGGCCGCACCGACGAAACTTGCGCGCCGTCCGATCAGCGGGATGCCACACCAGAAGCAGGCAAGCGTGGCCAGCGCCGCGCCGAGCCAGCTGGGCACACGATAGGTCCATATCTGCTTCGCTTCGGCGCCGGTGAACAGCGCGGTCGAACCGGCCTGCAGCCAGTGGATACCCGCCGGCTTCTTGTTACGCAGCTCATCCTGGTAGCGCAGACGGATATAATCGCCCGATTCCAGCATCTGCTTGGAGGCTTGGGCAAAGCGACTTTCGTCGCGGTCGAGCGCAGGCAGGTTGAACACGCCGGGCGCGGCGGCCCCGAACGTGATCACGAAGAGCAGGACCCAGGCTTTCCAGCCGGACGAGATACGGTCGAGAAATGTCATGGCTTTGTCTTCTAGCGGGTCGCGTTGGGCGCGTCTTGTGGTTTTGGGCAGATATCAGGGCCAGATGAGCTAAGGCCTCGCTTTTGCGGCCTTGCCTCGTTATGAGGCGTGGTTCGTTTTCCCCGCAAGCCCGAAGGCGCGTTGTTTTGGCCAGTTCCCTTGAATTCTCAGTCGTCGTGCCCGTGCACAATGAAGCCGGTAATGTCGAATTGCTGATCGAAGAGATTGCGCGCGCACTGGACGGCCGCGCTTTCGAGATGGTGTTTGTCGACGACGCCTCGACCGATGACACCCGGGCCGTGCTGTCTGAGCTCAAATCCCGCTTCCCGACGCTCAGGGTGCTGGGACACCGCAAGAATGCCGGGCAAAGCCGGGCGA
The DNA here is from genome assembly GCF_037969335.1 of Hyphomonas sp. GTDB lineage: Bacteria > Pseudomonadota > Alphaproteobacteria > Caulobacterales > Hyphomonadaceae > Hyphomonas. The sequence goes on from NZ_JBBKXE010000184.1 coordinate 19,223, forward strand.
TCCGGTCGGGTATCCTGGCGGCACGGGCGCCCGTGATCGGCACGCTGGACGGCGATGGCCAGAACGATCCGGCCGACCTGCCTGACCTTTACCGTGCCCTGACCCGCGCCGATGCGCCCAGCGACCTGAAAATGGTCATGGGCCGCCGGGCCAGCCGCAAGGACACGCCGTGGAAACGGTTCGGATCGCGTTTCGCCAACAATATCCGCCAACGCTTGCTGAAGGATAATTGCGACGATAGCGGATGCGGCACCAAGGCGCTGTATCGCGACGCCTATATCTCGCTTCCCTATTTCGACCATATGCACCGTTATGTGCCGGCCCTGATGCGGGCCGAGGGCTACAAGGTGGAATTCCGGGACGTGAACCACCGTCCGCGCGCCACCGGCACATCGAACTATACCAATTTCGGCCGCCTGAACGATGCCCTGTCGGACCTGCGCGGCGTAATGTGGCTGATCCGTCGCCGGCGTAATCCCGGCGGTACGGACGAGATCTAGACGCCGATAATGTCCCGGATGAACGCGGCCCGCGTCGCGGCATCGGTTAGCGGCATGTCGATGAGCGTGTAGCCCAATCCCTGATAGGCGCTGCGCGTCAGGCCGCCGAAGGCTTCCGCGCCCGCAAAATCCAGTGTGCGTTCATCATCTGATGCGTAAATTGCCTGCCACGGCGGAAACCAAAAGACGTTACGCGCCCTGCCCCGCACCGCAATTGCCCGGTCGATGGCGCCCGTATCGAGCTGCCAATAGGCGGCATAGGCCAGCAGGTCCGCCAAACCCCGATCGAAGACGACAGGACCCGGCGCTGACAGGGCGGCGTCATGGGCGCGGACCGCCTGTTCCAGCATCAGATGGACAAACAGGGCCGGATCCCGGTCGCCCGTGCCCTGCCCGTCGACGCGGCGCTGCTGCGCCAACACGCGGCGGGCAGGCTCTGCCACCGTGTGGCACGTGCCGGCCAGATGCTGCAGCATTGTGGTTTTGCCGCTGCCGGGTGGACCGGTGAGAATATGGAAGTCTGGCATTCTGTTCTCCCTGGAAGATAGGATATGGACCTGAAATCGCCGTGTTTGCCGCGATTAATGGGTACCGGGCAGTGTTGTCCGCCTGGAAGGGGGAAATCCGCTCGCATCGCCGCGCGTGATACGGTAAACCCTGTGTTAACTCGACCGGATGACGGATGGTCTGAATGAGCAAAAGTACGAAGATCGCACTGGCGGGAGCAGCGATCGCAAAGCGAGAGCGTGACAAGCAGAAGAATCATGCTTCGAGCGACTCACATAAAAAGGGGAACCTGATGCGCGCAATTTTCGGAATCTTTCCGCTGCTGGTTATTCCGGTAGCTCTCTACAATCTCCTGGCCCTCGGCTTTGGCGGCGCGGTCGAGACCGTGAACGCGCAGGGCGAACTGGTGCGGGCGACCAGTGCGCCCATCCTCCAGCTGCTGAACGGGCCGTTCATGCACCTGCCGATGATTTCCGGCGTCGACTGGATGCTGACCAAGGGCGACGCGATCCTGCTACTGGCTATCGTGTTCCTGTTCCTCGAAATCCTGAAATCGACCAGCACGGGCACATCGACCATCATCAATCACGCGATTTCGATGATGCTGTTCATCGTCTGCCTGATCCAGTTCCTGCTCTTGCCGAACTTCGCGACCTCGACCTTCTTCAGCCTGAGGTCGATGGCCCTGCTGGACGTGCTGGCCGGTGTGGTGGTGACGATCGTGTCGGCCCGGCGCGACTTTGGCGTGGCCGGCGACGTCTGACGCCCAGGACCTTGAACCCGAGACAGAACGGCCTGCCCCACGAACGTGCGGCGGGCCGTTTTCGTTTCGGGGCAAAATCCCCTCCCGTGCGCGGCCGCAAACATCTCGCCAGCACCGGAACGTTCCGGATGTCCCCTCGTTGGTCAGGCGGAAAGGAGACCCATGATGACACGGAAAACACTGCCTCGCGAGGCCCGTCCCCGCACCTCGCCGGTCGAAGCCGAACAGATCGAAACGGCGGCGCGCCGCAGGCGCAAGCAGATGCTGCCCGGAGAGGGACCGCACGCGCCTGACAAGGACGTGCCCGTGGATCATTACAAGGGCAGCGACGAGACCATTATGCTCGGCCCCGAATCCGACACCGCCCGCTATACCAAACCGGCAGCGCCCGATGAGCCAGCGGCCACGCCTGATAGCGGCAAGCACAAGGCGACTGGCAGGGACCGAACGCCCTCGCCCGACTAGAATCCAAACTGTCCGGGCGACACGTCATGCCAGGTCCAACATCCCGGTAACGGGAGCTTGGCTTAGTCCTTCTTCGTCAGGTCGGCGAGCTGGTCCTGGATGGCCTGCATCTGGGCCTGCATGGCCGCGAGGGCCTCGGCCTGGAAATCGAGCATCGGGTTGGCCGGGGTCGATTTCTCGGTTTGGGACGCTTTGTAGAGCGTCGGCATGAACATTTTCATGCCCTGTTCGAACATCGACATGTTCCGGCGGGCCTGTTTTTCGAACAGCGACATCGGGTTGGCCGCCTTCGCCCATTCCTTCTGCGAGTCGGAAAAACTGTTCATCGACATGTCGAGAAAGGCCGGCAGGAACGCCTGACCCCCGCCACCATAAAAGCCGATCAACTTGCGCAGGAAGTTCAATGGCAGCGCGCCTTCGCCCTTTGTTTCCTGCTCGAAAATGATCTGCGTGAGCACCTGCCGCGTCAGATCATCGCCTGTCTTGGCGTCGCGAACCTCGAAATCCCGGCCCTCGCGGACGAGTTCGGATAGGTGGTCCAGCGTCACGTAGGACGAGGTGGATGTGTCGTAGAGACGCCGATTCGCGTATTTCTTGATGATGATCGTCGATGACGATCCATTTTGCTTGGCCATGTCCTGCCCTTTTTTCTCCAAAACGGAGAAGCAATTATTGTGCTATGCAGCAATGTTTGCACAGAATTTGCGTGTGACCAATGTCCCAGTTGAAGTCTGAGGCCCATGAAGGCTACGAGTGGACGCAACTTAACGCCGGAGGAAACAGGCATGACGAAAACAGTATTGGTCACAGGAGGCACGCGAGGCATCGGACACGCCATCAGCGTGGCAATGAAAGCCAAGGGCCACAAGGTTGCGGCCAACTATGCCGGCAATGACGAGGCGGCGAAAAAGTTCGAAGCCGACACCGGCATCAAGACGTACAAGTTCGACGTCGCCGACTATGACGCCGTCGGCAAGGGTCTCGCCGCCATCGAAGCCGACCTCGGCCCGATCGATATCGTGGTCAACAATGCGGGTATCACGCGCGATGCGCCGTTCCACAAAATGTCGCTCGACCAGTGGCAGCAGGTTATCAATGTCGACCTCACGTCGGCCTTCAACGTGACCCGCCAGGTCTGGGACGGCATGCGCGAGCGCGGCTTCGGCCGGGTGATCAACATCTCGTCGATCAACGGACAGAAGGGCCAGTTCGGCCAGGCGAACTATTCGGCTGCCAAGGCGGGCCTGATCGGTTTCACCAAGGCCCTCGCCCAGGAAGGCGCCAAGAAGGGCGTCACCGTGAACGCGGTCTGCCCGGGCTATATCGATACGGAAATGCTGCAAGCGGTGCCGGAAAAGGTGCTTGAAGGCATTATCGCGTCAATTCCGGTCGGCCGTCTCGGCAAGGCTGAAGAGATCGCTTCGATGTGCGCCTATCTGGCGAGCGACGACGCCGCCTTCATCACCGGCGCCACGATGACGGTGAACGGCGCGCAATATATCGCGGGCTAGACTGAACGCATCATGCGCAACTGGAAGAACCGGACCGGCCCCGCGCTGTCCGGTTTTTCTTTGCCTGAAAGCACCGTCAGGGCCGCGGCCGCCAGTCGGGCGGCGCGAGCTCGAATCCCTTGAATTCGAACCCGGGCGCGACCGTGCAGCTGACCAGCGTCCATGCACCAAGCGTTTCGGCGGTTTGCCAATGGTGAGCGGGGACCAGCACTTGCGGGCGCTGGGCCGCGCGCAGGTCGGGGCCCAGCTGGAACGCTTCGGCGCCATTCCCGTCTGGCGGCGACAGCGTCAGAGAAAGCGGGCCGCCAGCATGCCAGAACCAGGCTTCATCCGCGTCGACCCGGTGCCAGGCGGACACTTCGTCAGCCTGCAGCAGGAAGTAGATGGCGGTGGAAGTCGGTCGATAACCGTGCATGGCGGGGGCGCGGAAGGTTTCGGCATAATGGCCCCCTTCCGGATGCGGCTTCAGGCCGAGCATCCGGATGATCTCATTGGCGCCGAGGTCTCCGGAGATAGCGTCCATCAGAACCGGTCCTTGCGACCGCGGATCTCGGCGAAGGTCGCCACGGCGTCGCCAGGATGACCCATGGCGGCCTGAAGGGCGGGGTCGTCAGCGCGCAGGAAGGGGTTGGTTGCCAGTTCGGTTGAGAGCTGCGTCGGGACGGTCCACGCATTGCGGGCGCGCTTTTCGGCGATCTCGTTCACATACGCGGCGAGGGCCTGATTGCCGGGATCGACCGTGATGGCGAATTTCGCGTTCGAGGCCGTATATTCATGGGCGCAGTAAAGTGCGGTCTCGGGCGGCAGGCCTTTCAGCCGCGTCAGGCTTTGCCACATCATTTCCGGATTGCCTTCGAAGACGCGTCCACAGCCGAGAGCAAACACGGCATCACCGACGAATGCGACAGATTCAGTTGGCAGATGATAGGCAATATGGCCGAGCGTGTGGCCGGGCACATCAATGACATTCGCTTCGATAGTGCCGAGTTTGACCACGTCCCCGGCCTTCACGGCACGGTCGATGCCGGGAATTTTCTCCGCTTCACCGGCAGGTCCGATGATGGTGCACCCGGTGGCTGCCTTGATCGCGAGATTGCCGCCAGCATGGTCGGGATGCCAGTGCGTGTTCCATATCTGCGTGATCGTCCAGCCTTTCGCGGCGGCCTCAGCGAGGTATTTCTGCGCATCGGGCGTATCGATGGCGGCCGTTTCGCCCGAGGCGGAATCATGCGCGATAAATCCGTAATTATCATTCAGGCAGGGAAACTGGTGTATCTGGAACATGTTCTGGGGGCTCCATTGCCGTTATGAGTGCTTACAAGACCTTGATCTAACACAGGGAAGTCGATGCGTCAGGATGCCGTCACGCTACAACGATTCTATGCCTCCCCGTTAGGGAATGCGGCGTCACGCATCCTGTCGGCCAAGCTGATCGACCTGTGGGGTGACGCGAACAATCTCTCGCTTCTGGGGCTTGGCTACGCGATGCCGGTGCTCGATACGTTCGGCGACCATCCGAGCCGCAGTGTGGCGGCCGTGCCATTCGATCATGGGCCGGTGCACTGGGACCCGACCGGACGGGGCAATGCCGCCGTGTCGGTGGGCGACCTGCGCCTGCCCTTTCCGGACGGCATGTTCGACCGGGTGATTGTGCTGCACGGGCTTGAGGAAACAGGCGACCCGCGTGCCTACCTGCGCGAAGTCTGGCGCGTGATGTCACCGGAAGGCCGCATCGTCCTTGCCGCCGCGAACCGCGCCGGGCTCTGGGCGCGAGCCACGCGCACGCCGTTCGGCCAGGGCCGCCCCTGGAGCCGGGCCCAGCTGATGAACCTGCTCTCGATCGGCCTGTTCCAGGTCACGGCCAGTTCAAGCGCGCTCTATATGCCGCCTGTTTCAACCGGCATCGTGACCGCCGCCGCCGAAGGCTGGGACGCCATCGGCCGCCTGATCACGCCGGGCCTTGGTGGCGTCGTTCTGGTCGAGGCGGTCAAACGGCTGTATGCTTCGCCGGGCGGCGGCGCTGTTGCTCCGGTTGTGGAGCGGGCGCGCATTGCCAAGCCAGCAACAGGGACCGGGCGCGAAAGGCATTGACGCGCGCGGTGCGGCAGGTACGTTCGCAGGTGCACAAATCGGAAGGCCGGTCGACCATGAAACTCGTGACTGCAATCTTCAAGCCCAGCCGCCTCGACGCGGTGATTGATGCCCTGTCGGAAGCCGGTGCCACCGGACTGACTGTCTCGGAAGTGCGTGGCTATGGCCGTCAGCAGGGCAAGACAGAGGTCTATCGCGGCGCCGAATATGAGGTCCGCCTTCTGCCCAAGGTGCGGGTCGAGGTCGCCTGCGCGGACGCCGATGTGGATCGTTTCTCGGATGCGATTATCTCCGCAGCGAACACCGGCACGATTGGTGACGGCAAGATATTCGTCCACACCGTGGACTCAGTCGTCCGGATCCGGACAGGCGAGCGCGACGAGCAGGCCCTGACAGGCTGATTGGCGCCGCAGCGCTAAAAATCATGACAAATCGCACGTTAACGCGCGCCGCCATATTTGGTCGCGCGCCGAAAGCGTTCGTGCACCGGAGGACGGTAAGAATGGCGGCTTAACTTGAGGGCCGGGTTGTCTTACATGCCACATTCATTCCAAAATTTCACGAACCGGGCGCTCTCATGAGCGGGCTGTCGGCTATCCTGATCGCGAACATCGCGCTGGCCCTGCTGGCGGCGCTGATCCTGTGGCAAGGATCCCAGCATGCCGAACAGCTGAGCATCGTCCGCAAGCAGTTCAGCAAGCTGTCCTCGACAGACCCGATCACCGAATTGCCCAACCGCGCAACCCTGCATGACCGCCTAGCCGATGCGCTCAGTTCTGAAAGCCCGGACTCAGCACTCATGGTCATCGAACTTGACGGATTCAAGGTCATCAACGACACGCTGGGGCATGAGACCGGCGACGAATTGCTGCGAGCTGTAGCCATGCGGATGTCGAGCTGCCTGCATCAATCTGACCTTCTCGCGCGCGTTGGCAACGGCGAATTCGCCGCGCTGATCATGCGGGACGATGCGGAGATCCGCGCGACGCAAACGGCCCAATCGATCGACAAGGCCATGGACGCACCGTTCCGCATCCGCGACGATGTCATCAATATCAAGGCCAGCATCGGTATTGCACCGACCCGGAAAGATGACACGCCGGCGACGGAAATCCTGCGCCGCGCCGATGTCGCGATGTTCGCCGCCAAGAGCGAAAAGCAGGAGAGCATTCGCGTCTACTCACCCGCGATGGATGAAGTGCTTCAATTGCGCCGCACGATCAATTCGGAACTCGACCTGGCATTGATGAACAACCAGCTCCAACTGGTCTACCAACCCCTCGTGTGCGCCCGCACTGGCAAGGTGATGAGCGCCGAAGCGCTGATGCGCTGGCCGGGCAAGCCGGGACAGGCAGGATCGCCCGGCGTCTTCATTCCGATTGCCGAGGAAAGTGGCCTGATTACGAAACTGGGCGCCTGGGCGCTCGACCAGGCCATGCTGGAGATCACGCGCCAGAAGACAATTCCGATTGCGGTCAATGTGTCCCCCATCCAGTTCCGCGTCGACGGATTCGCCAGCAGCGTTGAAGCGGCGCTTGAACGCCACGGCATCGATCCGTCATTGCTGCATATCGAGATTACCGAAGGCGTGCTGATTTCCCATACCGGCGAAGCACAACGGACCATGAAACGCCTGCGCGAAATGGGCGTACAGGTCCTGCTTGACGATTTCGGCACAGGCTATTCATCGCTGAGCTACCTGCAGCAATTCGAATTCGACGGACTGAAGATCGACAGGGCCTTCATCCAGCAGCTGGATATCGGCCCGACAGGTCGTCAGTTGCTGAAATCCATCATTGCGCTTGGTCACAGCCTCAACATGAAGGTTGTCGCCGAGGGCGTCGAAACCGAAGACCAGGCCGCCATCCTGCAATTGCTGGCATGCGACTTCCTGCAGGGCTATGCGCTGGGCCGTCCGGACGTCGCCGACAAGCTGCACGGGGTCACGCGTCCGGAAGAATTGCTGGGCAACCTGCATCGCAATGGCGGCTGGAGCGCGGCGAGCTAGGAATCCTTGATGTCTGACGCGGTGACCTGTTTGGCGCCGTGGTGGAGCTGCAGGTTGAGCAGGATCGCCTTGGCGACCGGCAGGAGGATCAGGCACAGCCCGATCAGGACGATACACAGCGCAGCAAATGCAAACACCTTTGCCACGGTCGGAAGCGGGCTCATCGGGAGCAGGAACAGGAATGGCGCGAGCAGGATCAGCACGCCGAAGCCAACGAAGAAGGCGGGCCCGTCCGCCGTATCGGCTGCCGTCATGTCGCGTCCGCAAACAGGACAAGCAGAATTGAGCTTCAAGTAGCCCGAGAACAGCTTGCCTTTTCCGCAATTACCGCAGCGCAAGCGCAGACCGGCCAGGATGGGCGTGGTTTTTGCCATGTAAGTCTCCGTATCAAGTGCACATGTAATGCCTCGCCGGCGTAAAACAGCCGCGCCAAACCGTCGCTGCGGCCATCCACGGCATCACACCGTCCGGATTAAGTTCGCACGACCCTTGACCTTGGCCTTCGCTTTGCACACCAGAGCAGCGCAGATTGCCTGAACAAGAGTGCGTTGAATGTCCGACCCTGTCTTCCCCTCGATTGCCATTGTCGGCGCCGGCCTGATCGGCGCTTCGATTGCCCGCGCCGCCGTCGAATATGGCGCAGCAGGTTCTGTCATTCTCTACGATGCCAATGATGACGTGCGCGACCGGGCAAACGGATTGGCCCTTGGCGCAGTCGTGGACACGCTGGCGGCTGCCGTAGCAAACGCCGATTGCGTGTTCCTGTGCGTGCCCGTTGGGGCCCTCAGCACTGTCGCGGCCGACACTGTTCCGCACATGAAAACGGGCGCCATCCTGACCGATGTCGGATCGGTGAAGGGCGAAGCGGCTGCGGCCCTGACGGCGGCCGGTGACGGCCGGGTCCATATCATCCCCGGACACCCGATTGCGGGCACCGAACAATCTGGCCCGGAAGCCGGGTTCGCGACCCTGTTCCGCGACGCCTGGCACATCCTGACCCCCGGCGACGACACATCGCCGGACTATCTCGCCGCCATTGATGCGCTAACCCGCTTCTGGCAGACGCTGGGCGCGAAGGTCGAAACGATGGACGCGGCCCGGCATGACCGCGTCCTGGCGATCACCAGCCACCTGCCCCACCTCATCGCGTTCAACATTGTCGCAACCGCGTTCGACATGGAGACAGTGGAACAGGGCGAAGTGGTGAAGTATTCAGCCGGCGGCTTTCGTGACTTCACGCGGATCGCGGCCTCGGACCCGGTGATGTGGCGCGACGTGTTCCTGACCAACAAGGACGCCGTGCTCGAGTGCCTCGGCCGGTTCTCCGAAGACCTCGCCGCCCTGCAGCGGGCGATCCGCTGGGGCGACGGCGACATGCTGATGCGCGAATTTTCCCGGGCCCGGACGATCCGCAAGGCGATCATTGATGCCGGACAGGATTCCGGCGCCGTCAATTTCGGGCGCAACCCGGTGGCAACCAGCGATCCCGAGCAATGAAGCAGATCACGCTGACCCCCGAACGCCGCGACGCGCTGTGCCGGCTGGTCCAGCAGAAATTCCAGACCGAGTTCGATGAGGCGCTGAGCGAGTTCCGCGCCGCAGAGATTGTCGACTTGATGCTGAAAGCGATGGGGCCGGCTGTGTACAATCAGGCGGTGCAAGATGTGCGAGCGCATTTGCAGGGAAAGCTGGATGACCTTGATGGCGAGGTTTGGGTCGACGAAAGCGCCTGACAGGCTCACGGTCTTGTGTGTGTTGCGTGTCTCATCCGATTGCTAGATCAGAGCGTATGAAACGCATGAAACACGTCCTGTCCCGCCGCGCCCTTCTCCTGTCCGGTTCTGCTGCTGTTGCGGTGGCTGCCTGTTCCTCCGCCGGTGCGGACAAGCCGAACTCATCGGATGCGACGAGCGCCAGTGATCCCTATGCAGGCAGCGAATGGCGGACGATGAGCCAGGACACGTGGCGCGCGCGCCTGTCGCCTGAGGCCTTTGCCGTGTTGCGCAAGGCGGATACCGAACGGGCATTCACCTCGGCCCTGAACAAGGAGAAACGCGACGGGACGTATCACTGCGCCGGCTGTGACCTGCCGCTGTTCGCATCGGACACGAAATTCGACAGTGGTACGGGCTGGCCGAGCTTTTTCGACGTCATGCCGGGCGCGATCACGACGAGCCTCGATCGCAAGCTGATCTATACCCGCACCGAATATCACTGTGCGCGTTGCCTTGGGCACCAGGGCCACGTTTTCGACGACGGCCCGGCCCCGACGGGTCAGCGCTGGTGCAATAATGGCGTGGCGCTGACCTTCAGGCCCGCCTGATCCTATTCGATGATTTCCATGCCTTCGGGTATGACGATGGGCGCGGAAGCGACGGCGACATTTTGCTCGACCTGCTCGCCGGGGCCGTTCTCGCGCCGCTCATAGGCTTTCACCAGTGACAGGTATGGCGGGACGTGCACCCAGCCATGGTCAGCCGTGTTCTCAACGATCTCGAAGTGCAGGTGGAAGGTCGTCGCGGAGCCGCCGAAATCGTTCGACACAAATCCAAGGGATTGGCCAGCGGTGACGATGTCGCCTGTCTTCACCTTGAGCTTTGCCATGTTGAGGTGAAGGTATTTGTAGATCCGGCCACCGGCGCGCAGGCTGATCGAATAGGAGCCGACATTCGAGATGACGCCATCCTCGACGGCAACGACTTCATGCAGCGTGCGGTCGGCCTTGGCCGTGGAACGCATCGTGTTGCACTGGGCGGGCGTGCCGACGCGGATGTCCTGTCCCTGGTGGATTTTTTCCGCCGGGCAGAGGGGTGAACCGCGATTGGCGCTGCGGGTTTCGCAGAAATTGTCACGCCATGGATAGGCGTAGTTGCGTGCATCGCACTGGTCGCCGCCGCCTACGCCGCCACCAAAGGTGAAGACCTGTGACTGCAGGTAGGCCGGTGCCGCAGCAATCGGAAACACCATGTCAGGCGCATGGACGACCTGATCGCCGGAGCCTTGCCCGGTTCCAGGTATCAGCGCGCCAGGGGCAAAAAAGCTGAAGACCGGCTCGGGAACGGGGTCCGGAACAGGCGGAATGTCGGGATCGACGGGGGGCGTCACGGGTGTGTCGGCGGTGTCGCCCGGAGGGGG
>NZ_JBBKXE010000185.1:0-6460 GCF_037969335.1 Hyphomonas sp.
GAAGAAAACCAGGATGACGCAATTTCCAACTGAGCATTCGGATCAAATATAAGAAAGGCCGGAGCATCGCTGCTCCGGCCTTTTTTTGTCTTGCGTTGGCCTTGGCCTATTCGCCGCGGGCGCGGGCCCACCAGCCTTTGCGCTTCGTGCCGGCATCTTCGGTCTTGGCCGGTTCAGGCTTCGGCTCGGGTTTCGGCTTCGGCGCGGCGGCTGCCATGGCCGGTTCCTTGGCCGGTTCGGCTTTCGCCGACTCCGGTTCAGGCGCGGCGGCGGTAACAGGCTCGGCGTCTGGCGCGGCCTTGGCTTCCACCGGTGCATCCGCATCCGCATCCGTTTTTGGCTTAGGCTAGGCGCGTGAGCGCCGGGCGCGTTTCGGCTTCTCGGGGGCGGCCTCTGCGTCGGCACCTGCCGCCTCAGGTTCAGCCGTTTCAGCCGGTTCGCTGGCCGTCACGTCCGGCGCCGGCGCAGGCTCGGCCTTGGCTTCGCTTGGCGCTTCGGCGTCCAGCATTTCCGGTGCACTGGCCGACAGGCCGTCAAGATAGGCGCCGCCATCGGTTGGCGCGTCGCCCTCTGCCCCTTCGGCACGGTCCTCGCCACCCGGCTTGCGCCGACGGCGTCCACCCCGGCGACCCCGGCGGCGGCGCTTGCGCGTGCCGTCCTCGTTTTCGTCGGACTGGGCTTCGGAATTGCCCTTGGCTTCGTCTTCGTCGTCATCCTCGTCGTCGTCCGCATCGCCGCTTGCAGGCGGTGTTCCGGCTTCGACAGGGGTCGCTTCGCCATCAACCACTTCGAGACCGGTGTCCCGGCCATCGCGGCTGCGGCCACGGCCACCCCGGCGGCGGCGGCGCTTGCGCGGCTTGCCCTGGGAATCCTCGGCCTTGTCTTCGGTCTCATCGTCGGTGTCGGCGACGATCTCGTCATCCTCGTCGTCGATATCCTCCTCATCCTCATCGGACACGACCGGCTTGGCGGATTTCGACAGGGACCGTGGCGGCGATTTCTTCTTCGGCTTGGAGCCCGGGTCGCGCTCGGCCTCGATCGTGAAGTCGCCCGGCAACAGGTCTTCCGACGAATGGATCGACACGGCAAAGCCGGCCATCCGTTCGGTCTCGACAAGGGCTTCGCGCTTGTTGTTGAGAATGTAGAGCGCCACGTCTGTCGGCGCCTTGACCGAAATGCTCTTCAGGCCGCCGGTCGAGGCACGTGCCTCGATGGCCCGGATCAGCTGCAGCGCAGCCGACGGGATCGAACGGCGACGTCCGGTGCCGTTGCACACTTCGCACGGATCCGATGTTGCCTGCAGCACGCCCTGGCGGCGACGCTGGCGCGAGATTTCCATCAGGCCGAACTGCGAGATGCGGCCATGCTGGACGCGGGCCCGGTCAACCTTCAGGCAATCCTTCATCTTCTTTTCGACGGCGCGATTGTTCTTGTTCTCGTCCATGTCGATGAAGTCGATCACGACAAGGCCGGCGAGGTCACGCAGGCGCATCTGGCGGCAGGCTTCCTCAGCCGCTTCCAGGTTGGTGCGCACGGCCGTCTGCTCGATATTGCGTTCCTTGGTCGACTTGCCCGAGTTCACGTCAATGGCGACGAGGGCTTCGGTCTGGTTGATCACCAGGTAACCGCCGGATTTCAGCTGCACAGTCGGCGAATAGATCGAATCCAGCTGGTCCTCGATCGCTTCGGACACGAACAGCGGATCATCTTCCTTCCACTGCTGAACCTTTTTCGACTGGCTCGGCATGATCAGCTTGGCGAGGTCTTTCGCTTCACGATAGGCGTCTTCGCCCTGCACCCAGACTTCTTCGATGTCCTTGTCGAACATGTCGCGCATGGCACGGTGCACAAGGCCGCCTTCGGCATTGATCAGCATCGGCGCTTCGGAGGTCAGCGTTTTCTCGACAATGGTTTCCCAGAGTTTCGAGAGATAATCATAGTCACGCCGGATTTCGTTATTGGTGCGCTTGGCGCAAGCCGTCCGCACGATCAGGCCCATGCCGTCCGGCACGTCCAGTTCGCCGACAATGGATTTCAGGCGCTTGCGGTCTGCACCGTTGACGATCTTGCGGGAAATGCCGCCACCGCGCGGCGTATTCGGCATCAGCACGGAATAGCGACCGGCGAGCGACAGGACCGTGGTCAGGGCTGCGCCCTTGTTGCCGCGTTCTTCCTTGACGACCTGCACCAGCAGCACCTGGCGCCGGCGGATGACTTCCTGGATCTTGTAGCGCTTGGAGATCGACGAACGCGGTGATTCCTTGCGGGCAGGGCGCCGGCTGCGGGCCGGCTTGGCCGCCGCTTTGGTTTCGCCGTCTTCCGCTTCATCGTCGCCGTCATCATCGTCATCGGACGAATCATCGTCGTCATCATCGTCGTCATCATCGTCGTCGTGATCGTCGGATTCAGCGTGGACGTGGGCGTCATTGTCGCCCTCGTCGTCATCCTCGTCTTCGATAGCGGCAGCGGCTTCTTCAGCGGCTTCCTTGAGGAGGGCTTCGCGGTCTTCGGCCGGAAGCTGGTAATAATCGGGATGGATTTCGCTGAACGCGAGAAAACCGTGGCGATTGCCGCCATACTCGACGAAAGCCGCCTGCAGCGATGGTTAGACCCGCGTTATCTTTGCGAGGTAGATATTGCCGCGAAGTTGTTCGTTTCCGGTTGTCTCGAAGTCGAAATCATCGACTTGGCCGCCGTTGACGATCGCCACACGAGTTTCTTCCGGGTGGGCGGCATCGATTAGCATGAGTTTGCTCATGGAACATGACCTTATGATCCGGCGCCGCCGCCATGGGCGCAAGGCGCCTCGAGCGAGCGGTCAAGCCGGTCTGTGTTGTTTGGGGGAGGGTGCGGACATGCCTGTTCCACGCGCTGTGAGGCGATAATGGAAAATCGACGATGGCCACGGCACCCGTGCACATATTGCTTTGCTTTCCGGAGCGCGGCGCCCGCTTGCCTTTTCGGTGAAGCGCGATCGCTGACGCGTCATTGGGAAACTTGTTTTGCAGCCCTCTATTATGGCTACTTTCTTGATACTGCCCAATTTCAAGGGGAATTGAAAGCATGAAATTCCGCAGTCCGCAGTTCATTGACACATGTCCGGTCAATGCTGGGTTAATCTAAGGCCTGTTAGGGAGGAGGCTGAATATTCCCGTGTCAGGCGGTATTATTGGTTAATCGGACCCTATGACCCCTTTTCGTCTCCTTTTCCTCGCAGCCACCTGTTTTCTGACGGGTTTTTCTGTGCAGGCAGATATTCGCGATGTCAGGGTCGTGGGCGACGGCGCGCCGACAAGAATCACGGTCTGGAGCGATATTTCGCAGGATGCGCAGGCATTCCTGGCTGAATCAGGTGGCCAACGCAGCCTGATTCTACCCCTTTCCGGTGAATCCGGGGCTCGGGTTGGCACTGGCGCCGGCGGGGTTGATGGTTGGGCCCTGTCGGGCGACCGGCTGAGCTTCTCGCTCGACCGGCCCCTGGTCGTCTCGCGTGTCCTGTCCTTGCCGCCTACCGGCAGCGAACAGGCCTGGCGCATCATTATCGACCTTCAAACCGTCTCGGCGGCCCGGTTTGCCAGCATGGCCAGACGCGACATGCAGCGCCTCGCAAGGGCGGAATCGGATATCCGGAAGTCCACGATGGCCATGGCGGCAGCGGAAATCACACCGTCCGAGCCGTTGCGGCAGCGTGATCGCCGGGGGAATGGGCACCATGTCATCGTCGTTGATGCCGGTCATGGCGGCAAGGATCCGGGCACACAATCCGCCCGCGGCCTGCTGGAACGTGACGTGACGCTGAAAGCGGCGCTCTACCTCAAGGAATTGCTGGAGAAGGACCCGCGCTACACGGTCCGGCTCACTCGTGACAATGACCGGTTTATCGAACTTGAAGACCGCGTGACTCTGGCCCGCAAATGGGGCGCAGATCTCTTCATCTCGCTGCATGCCGATGCCGCCGGCTCACCTGACGTGGCAGGCGCCTCGGTCTATACGATTTCCGAGCGCGGCGAGCGCCGGATCGACCGCGAAGCCGACAAGAATGACTGGAAAATCCCGATCGAGACCGGCGGCTCCAAGGTTGTCGGCAGCATCCTTGAAGACCTGGTCAAACGTGAAACCAAATCCCACTCGGCCGCCTTTGCCGAAGACCTCTTGCCCGAACTCGCCGACGCCGGTCCCGTACTGCGCGGCACCCACCGCAATGCGGGTTTCTATGTGCTGCTGGCGCCGGACGTTCCGGCTGTCCTGCTGGAGATGGGTTTCCTGACCAATTCCGAGGATGCAAGGCGCCTCCAGTCCACGTCGGGGCGGGCCAAATCGATGGAAGCGGTCAAGCGCGGCATCGACAAGTTCTTCGACCGGCAGGAAGTCCTTGTCGCGTCTGACTGAGCCGCGGCTGTGGACAGGCGCTTCGCCCTTGCGGCAGGGCGCGGTTGCTGAAAGATTGCGATAATGAACCTTCTCCGGCCCTTTTCCGCGCTGTCTGCCCTGCTTCTGGCAGGATCCTGCGTTAGCGTGCCATCGCAAGATGCGCTTCGCGACGCCCTGTTCGCGAATGGCCGCCCGGCCGAGGCCAGCGCCTATGGCGATTTCCTCGTCGCGCGCTTTGCCGCCATGACGAATGATCCCGAAACAGCGGCTGAGTATTACGCTGCCGCGATTGATACGGCGCCTGAAAAGTCGGGCATTGCCGAACGCGCGGTCTTTTCCGCCCTGCTCGCCGGCGACTATGAATCTGCGGTTGAACTGGCGCGCCGTGCCAGTGACGTGGGCAGCACCGCGACGCTGGTCCGCCTCACGCTGGGCGTCGATGCGCTTGAGCGTGGCAAGGAAAACGAAGCCGCCAAATATCTCGATGAAACCGAATACGGGCCGTTCAACCGCGTGATTGCAAGGGGCCTGTCAGCCTGGCGGATCGCGGATAGCGACGGTGCCGATGCGGCCGAATCCTATCTCAAGTCGGGCCTGACGGGTGACGCCAATCTCGACAGCTCCACGCTGTACATGATGGGCCTGCTCCAGATGGCTGACAAGCACGATGCAGCCGCGCTCGCCACATTCGACACGCTCTGGGATTCCGGCGCCCGTCTGGCCGTCGGTGTTCATGCCCATGCGCAACTCCTTGTTGCGGCGGGCAAGAAGGCGCGCGCCGTCGACATCCTGCAGGCATTCAACGACGAGATTGGCCAGAATGCTGCCCTCGACCGCCTGCGTGCCGACATCCTGGCCGGTAAGCGCATCCGTCCGGACCGCCTGTCGACGCGGGAGGGCGCTGCGCTAGCCATCTATGTCCCCGCTGCTGCGCTGATGATGCAGACCGATGACGACCTGTCGGGCGTTTATTTCGTGCTCGCGCTCGCCCTCGATCCCGATCTCTATGTTGCCCGCTCGCTCTGGGGCCAGTCGCTCGACAATGCCGGGCGCCGTCAGGAGGCCATCGCTGTCCTCTCGCGCATTCCGGATACGTCTGAATTCTATGCGACGGCACGGGGCCAGATGGCCTGGGCGCTGCGCCGGGAAGAACGCAACCAGGAATCCCTCGCGATTGCGGCTGATGCACTGGCCCATTCGCCTGACCGGGGCCTGAAGATCCAGCTTGCCGACCTCTATCGGTCGCTGGACCGCAATGGTGAGGCCGAGCGCCTGTTGACCGAGATCATCGACGATGATGCCAAGGCGGGCCGGCAGGACTGGCGCATTGTCTATGCGCGCGGCGCAACCCGCGAGCAGACGGGCCGCTGGCCGGAAGCCGAAGCTGATCTCAAGACCGCGCTTGCGCTGCAGCCTGGAAACGCCTCGATCCTCAACTATCTCGGTTATGCCTATATCGACCGGGGCCTCAATTACGAGGCGGCGCTCGACATGATCCGGCGTGCGGTCGAACTGGAGCCCCAGTCCGGCTATATCGTCGATAGTCTTGGCTGGGCGCACTACCGGATGGGGCGCTACGAACTGGCCGCCCGTTTCCTTGAACGCGCCGTGGAACTGTCGCCCGGCGAGGCGCTCCTCAATGACCATCTCGGCGATGCCTATTGGCAGATTGGCCGCAAGATAGAGGCCCGCTTCCAGTGGCAACGTGTCCTGAAGCTCGACCCGAGCAGCGCGGCTCAGGCGCGGATCCAGGCCAAGATGCAGTCCGGGCCCGATATCGCCGTGTTGACGAAAGCCGAACCCGATGAAACGCCGGCGCTCGCCGTTGCCCGGCAGCCCTGACGCACGCTCATGTCCGACACATTGCATATGCTGGCCCCGGCCAAGGTGAACCTGTTCCTGCACGTTGGCCCGCTCAAGCCGAACGGGCGCCATGACCTCGATTCGCTTGTGGTCTTCGCAGGCCCCGAAGCCGCCGACAGGCTAACGGCCCAGCCGTCTGACATCCTCACCCTGTCTGTAACCGGGCCCGGCGCTGCCGAAGCCGGGGCAGGGGCTGATAACCTGGTGCTCAAGGCCGCCCACGCCC
>NZ_JBBKXE010000186.1:0-23595 GCF_037969335.1 Hyphomonas sp.
GGCGACGAGGCGGGTGCGGTCGACGCCAAGGTCTTCGAGCCGGCCAATGTCACGCGAGCCCTTGGCCGACGCGGTCAGCATCAGGTTGGGATCGGCGGCGGCGATTTCAGCGGCCTCGGAATCCGAATAGGAGATCAGGAGCACATTGTCGTCGGCGCCGGCCGCGTGCACGGCAGCGGCGATATTGCGGAAACTGGTCGTCGGCTTGCGGTCGAGTTCGAGGATGGCGCCGGATTGCTTGGCCCAGAGCAGGACGTCGGTCAGCTTGGGCGGGGAGAAGTTCGTGCGCTTGCCGTCATTGTCGACCATGCGGAGACCGGAGAGGTCGGCCCAGTCGGTATCGGCGACATAGCCGTTGCCGGTTGTCGTGCGGTTGAGGCGATTGTCGTGCATCAGCAGCATGACGCCATCGCGGCTTTCGGCCACGTCGATCTCGAACACGTTGATCCCGTTGGCATAGCCGTGTTGCAGGGTTTCCAGCGTGTTTTCCGGAAAACCCGGCGCGGGGCCGCCGCGATGGGCGGCGATCAACAGGCCCTTGTTCTCGCGAACACAGTCGAAATAGGCGGGCAGGGCAAGTGCGGGCGCAGTAATCGATGCAGACGTTGCCGGGGAGTCGCCGGAACTCGCCTGATGGGATGTGTCTCCGCAGGCTGCCAGCGTCGCCAGCACCGCGCCCAGTAACGCAAATCTCAACATGGTCGCACTCCTAGTTCCTTGCGCTGCAGCAATAGCCCGAATAAACCCAACCTCAACGAGGAAAAAACGCTGCCGAATGGCGGCACAGAGGAGGATATCGATGCAAGGCATCATGCAAGACTGGCCGCTGACGGTAAACAAGATCCTGGAGCACGCGAACATGCAGCACGGCGCACGTGAAATCATCACGCGCCGCGTCGAGGGCAATATCGTGCGTTCGACCTATGCCGATCTGTTCGTCGCGTCGAAACAGGTCTCCAGCGCCTTGAAGGATATCGATATTGGCATGGGCGACCGGGTGGCGACGCTCGGCTGGAACTCCGAGCGCCATATGGCCGCCTGGTACGGCACGATGGGCATCGGCGCCGTGCTGCACACGATCAACCCGCGCCTCCACCCGGAACAGATCGCCTGGATTGCCAATCACGCCGAAGACAAGGTGCTGATCTTCGACAAGACCTTCCTGCCGATCGTTGAAGCGATCAAGGAACACCTCCTGACCGTGAAGACGTTCGTGATCTTCGCGGACGCCGACACGATGCCTGAGAATACGCTGGGCGCGGTCCCGTTCGACATCTGGATCGATGGCCGCTCGACGGACGTGCGCTGGGGCGACTTCCCGGAAACCACGGCCTGTGGCCTCTGCTATACGTCGGGCACAACCGGCAATCCGAAGGGCGTGCTTTATTCGCACCGCTCGAACGTGCTGCACACGCTGGTGACCATGTCGAAGGACGCGATGGGCATGGGCTCTGCGGATGTCGTGCTGCCGGTCGTGCCGATGTTCCCTGCGAACGCCTGGGGCCTGGCGCTGAGCTGTCCGGCAACCGGGGCCAATATGGTGATGCCGGGCGCGCAGATGGATGGCGCGTCGATCTACGAATTGCTCGATACCGAGAAGGTCACGATCACGGCCGCCGTGCCGACCGTGTGGCTGATGCTGCTGACCTATTTGCAGGAAAACAATCTGAAACTGCCATACCTCAACAAGGTGATCATCGGCGGATCGGCGATCCCCGAGAAGATCCTGCGCGCTTTCGAAGAGGATTTTGAAGTCGATGTTGTCCATGCCTGGGGCATGACGGAAACGTCGCCGCTCGGCACGCTCGGCACCTTGCCGCCGCATCTTATCGATGCTGACGTCGATACGCGGATGGCGCAGAAGCTGAAACAGGGCCGTCCGCCATTCGGCGTCGAACTGCGGGTCGTTGACGATGCCGGTACGGTGTTGGCGCGCGACGGCAAGACGTCCGGACGCCTCCTGGTGCGCGGCGCGGCGATTGCTGCCGGCTATTTCAAGGGCGACGGCGGTGACGTGCTGGATGACGAAGGCTTCTTCGATACCGGCGACGTGGCCTATCTCGACGAGTATGGCACGATGACGATCACCGACCGTGCCAAGGACGTGATCAAGTCCGGCGGCGAATGGATTTCGTCCATCGACATCGAGAACATCGCGGTCGGCCACCCGAAAGTCGCCAACGCAGCTGCCATCGGCATCTATCATCCGAAGTGGGACGAACGCCCGCTGCTGATCATCCAGCCCCTGCCGGGCGAGACGCCGACCAAGGAAGAGGTGCTCAAGTCCCTCGAAGGCAAGATCGCCAAATGGTGGACGCCGGATGACGTTCAGTTCGTCGATGAAATCCCGCTCGGTGCGACCGGCAAGATCAACAAGCTGGCCCTGCGTGCGACGTTCAAGGACTATAAACTGCCGACGGCCTAACATTCGCACCAGCAGATGCGACGCCCGTGAAGGCGCCTGTCATGTGAGCCAGGTTTCTTTGCGGGCGATGCCGGGACGTCAGGAGTCCGGCAATGGTAGCGCGGCAGGGCGGGCGCGGTGAATGCGCGGCGCAGGCATGATCCGCGCGGGTATCGTCGGCGACAGTGCTTGCGCGAAGACCGGATCGAACGCGTCGCCGCTGAGCGCGGCGGCGAGCCGCTTTGACGCGGGCGCTTCGACAGGCTGCGCGATGGCGGGGTTCCGCGAGTCGAGGTCAATCCACAGCAGTTCGACGCGGCCCGTGTCCGTGATGGCCCAGCAATACAGGTAGCCCCTTCCATAGGTGAGCCGGATCCAGGCGAGGAGCACGAGGTGCTGCAGCCAGATCCAGAGCCATGCGGGGCGCAGGTGTGCCGGGAGATCCGGAGGGGGCGAGAGACGCGACATTGGCGGCGATTATAAGCCGGTTCCGGCAGTGTCGGACACATTTCCCCGACATGCCGCAATCGCTACTGAACGGCGGCGGGAATGTGGGGGACAAGACCGGGGGCGACAAAGCGAGCCCGCCGCGTTATCTGATGGAAAACCGAGGGAGACGAGCGCATGTCGAGCATACCTGAAGAGTCACAAGACGCCGGATGGCGCGGCAAGTTCGCCGGCTTTGCCCTGGGCCTGTCGATTTTTGCGGTCGTCTGGTTCGCTGCGGCGGCCATCGGCACCAAACTCGGACTGTGGAGCTGGCAGTTCGGGCTCGGCAAGATGACAATTGGCTGGGGACCGATGCTGCTGATGGCGGCGCTTGGCGTCTCCGTGATCGCGATCATCGTGGCGCTGATCAAGGCGCCTCGGAAGCAGGCCCTGATGCTGGCATTGGGCGCATTGCTCGTTTCCGGCCTGGCATTCGGACGTGTGCTGGCCTTTGGCGGCCAGGCTGAGCGCCTTCCGCCCCTGCATGAGGTGCAGACCGACTGGTCCAACCCGATCCAGCCAAGCGAAGCCCTGCTGGCCGCACGCCAATCGACCGGGGCACTCAACACGATTGAAGATGCGCCTGTCGTGCCTGCAGGGGCCGATGCCCGCTGGCCCGGCACAGGCGGACGCCTTGTCTCTGAACTGCAGGAAGAGGCCGAGTTCGACCCGGCGACGCAATCCTCGCCGAAGGATGCGCCTTATCCGCAGATCGATACGCTGGTCGAGCCTGCCGCGTCCTATGACATGGCCTTCGCCGCCGCCCTTGCCGCCGTCGAGGATCGTGGCTGGACCATCGTTACCAATGATGTCGAGGCCGGTCGTATCGAGGCGACGCAATCCTCTTTCTGGTTCGATTTCAAGGATGACATCCTGATCCGGGTTGTGCCGGACGGTGACGGCTCACGCATCGATGTCCGCTCGATCAGCCGGGTCGGCCTGTCGGACCTTGGCGCGAATTCGAAACGCGTGCGCGACCTGCTCAACGAGATCGAAGTGCGGCTGAACTAGACCGCCAGCACCTATGGCCGGACGGCGCATCGCGCCTCCGGCTGCTGCGGGCCTCAAGCCCGGCTCGTACAATGCGCCAGTCCTTGCGGATGGGCAGGCAGGCGCCCCGCTGCGAGGGGGGCTTTGGTGGCAATGGCTATGGCAAATGGCATGGCTACCCCTCGTGCACAGAGGCCGCCTCCCATCCGCTTAAAGACCGCCAAAGGCGCCGGCACGACCCTTTGCCCATGGTGATCCGGACCGATCCGCGCCGTTCTATGAGGGCAACGGACGCGGCTATTGTACGCGCAAAGGGTTTGCGGCCGGAGAGGAAAGCCGGAAGTGCCCGCCCCAACAGGGACTCCAGGCAATAGCGTGTTGGAAAGGCGCTAGCGTTCCTTCGGGTCCAGCGCGTCGCGCAGGCCGTCGCCGATGAAGTTGAGGCAGAGCAGCGTCACGGCCATGGTCAGGGCCGGGGCGAGCAGCATCCAGGGCTTCTCTTCCATCGTCTTGGCGCCCTCGGAGATCAGCACGCCCAGCGAGGTCAGCGGCTCGTTCACGCCGAGGCCGAGGAAAGACAGGAAGCTTTCGGCGAGAATGACGACCGGGATGGTCAGCGTGACATAGACCGCCACGGGACCGATCACATTGGGCAGGATGTGGCGCAGGATGATGGCCCGGCGCGAGACGCCTGATGCGCGGGCCGCCTCGATGAATTCCTTGCCCTTGATGGCCAGCGTCTGGCCGCGCACGATGCGCGCCATGGTCAGCCATTCGATGGCGCCGATGGCGGCAAAGATCAGCACGATGTTCCGTTCGAACACGGTCAGCAGCAGGATCACGAAGAAGATGAAGGGCAGGGCGTAGAGTACGTCGACGATCCGCATCATGAAATTGTCGACGCGCCCGCCGAGATAGCCGGCGGTTGCGCCCCAAGTCACGCCGATCACGAGGCTGACCGCAGTGGCAACGATGCCCACTGTCAGCGAGATGCGCAGGCCGATCATCAGGCGGGCGAGCAGGTCACGCCCCTGGATGTCGGTGCCGAGAACGTGCCAGTTCTCGAGTGTCGGCGCGATGGTGCGGGCATCCGAGATGGCCTTGTAGTCATTGACCCAGACCATCGGACCGAAGACGGCGATCAGGATGATCGCACCGAGGATCCACATGGAGACAACGGCGGCCTTGTTGCGGAACAGGCGCGCGCGGGCATCGTCCCAGAGGGAGCGGCCGCCAATGATAGCCTGTGTGACGGGTTCGACGCGGCCGGTCGGATCGAGGAGGGGTTTGATCTCGGTCATCAGTCGTACTTCACTTTCGGATCAAGCACCGCATACAGCACGTCGGCGACGAGGTTCAGGATCACGATCAGGCCCGCATAGACGATGATCGCACCCATCACGAGCGTGTAGTCGCGATTGAGGGCGCCGTTGACGAAATAGGAGCCGAGGCCCGGCAGGCCGAATATCTTCTCGATCACGACCGAGCCCGTCATGACGCGGGCCATGGCGGGACCGGCATAGGAGATGAGGGGCAGCATGGCGGCGGGCAGGGCATGGCGCACGATGACCTGGCGCTCTGACAGGCCCTTGCTGCGCGCGGTGCGAATATGGTTCGACCGCATGGTCTCGATGATCGAGGCGCGCATCAGGCGCGAGATGATGGCGATCTGGGGCAAGGCGAGGGCGACGACCGGCAGGGTCATGTTATGCCAGTTCATGCCGATATTCGGGTATTGGCCCAGTCCGCCGACGGCAAATATTCCCGCGCCAAGCGAAAAGACCAGGATCAGGATCGGCCCGGTCACGAAGGTCGGGATGGATATGCCGGCCATGGCGACGCCCATAACCGTGAAATCGGCGGCGGAATTTTGTCGGAGTCCCGCAAATACGCCCAGCAATGTGCCAAGCCCGAGTCCCAGCAGCATGGCGAGGGAGCCGATGGTGAGCGAGATGGGCAGGCCGTCGGCGATCAGCTGGTTCACGCTCTTGCCGAGCGTCTTGTAGGATGGGCCGAAATCGCCCTGCAGGACGCCGCCGACATAGTTCAGGTATTGCTCGTGAAGCGGCTTGTCGAAGCCGAACTTGGCCGCGATGGCCTGCTCCGTGGCGGCGGGAAGCTTGCGTTCGCCGTCGAACGGGCCGCCCGGCGCGGCGCGCATCATCAGGAAGGCCATTGTGATAATGGCCAGCATCGTCGGGATGGCAATCAGCAGGCGCCGGAACGTGTAGGCCCATGGAACGCGGCTGAGGGCTCTCTGAAGTGATGACACGGGAGCGTGACTTTCCGTAACAGTTACTGGGCAGGCGACGAAAGGTGAACCCCGAAGCTTGGAAGGTTGCGTCACCCTCCTTAGCTTGTGTACAGAGCCGATCAAGACTGCGCCCACATTCAGGATATATCCCATGGCAGACATTCGACGCGTCACGGACGCCTTTTCGGTTGCTCCACAAATCTCGGAAGACGATCTCGAGGCGATTGCCGCTGCCGGCTACAAGACCATCGTTGCCAATCGCCCGGATGGCGAAGGCGGCGTCGACCAGCCGCGCATGGGGCCGATCCGTGCGAAGGCCGAATCGCTGGGACTGACCTTCGTTGCCTTGCCATTTTCGGGCGCGCCGACGCCGGAGATCGTTGAACGGATGGGGAATATTCTCAATGAGGCCCCCCAGCCCGTGCTGGCGTATTGTCGCACAGGGACGCGCTGCATCACGGCCTGGGCCCTGACCCAGGCCGGGCAGGGCTCATCTGGCGACATCATTGATGCGGCGGGCGCAGCCGGATACGATCTGAGCAGCCTTGAATCGCTGCTCTAGATGAGCCTGCGGCACGCGGAACAAACTTATGTGAGCGAAACGTCACATTCGTGCGGCATTAAGTGTGTTGTCAGTGATCTGTCACCGTGCGAGGCAGAACAAAGCGAGGGCGCAGCCATCCGTTGTTCCCGCGACAGGAGTTGACGGATGTCAGAACGTCTCTGGATCACGGATTTCAAGTATGACGAGGGCACGATCCTGGTCAAAAAGACCGGGCACAGAATCGTGCCGGATCTCTCGCTGCTGCACAGTATTTTCACCTGGTTCTGCTTCTATTTCTTCGCTCAGACCTGGCGCACATGGCGCCGCATCACGGGCCACAAGCGCCCCACCATCGCCTTCTATCCCGACAAGCCGCGGCCCTGGTACTTCATCTGGCCTGTGATGCATGTTTCCGGGTCGAAACTGATCGACGACGTGTCCAAGGCCGATATCGTTTTCCAGTTTGATGATTCCACCGAAACGAACAATGCCGTGCCCGCCGTTCGGGAAAACGCGCTGCTGGTCAATTTTGACTGCCAGGACGTGTCCAAGACGACCGTCGCGGAAGCGTTTGGACGCGCCGCCGGCTATTCGCTGAAGGTTGATCCGACTACTTATGAAGGCCGCATGGTTGAAAAGTCCGAGCTGAACGCCGCCCATGACGGCCGTGTGCTGGAAGGCCCGCTCGATACGCCTGTCGCGGGCAAGACATACCAATTGCTGGTCGACAACGAGATTGACGGCGGGCTGGTCGAAGACCTGCGCTGCTGCATCGTTGGCGGATCGCCGATCATCGTGTTTCGCAAGCGCCGTCCGCTCGCGCGGCGGTTCCTCAACGAGAATGTCGAAGTCCTGCTGGATGAGCCGCGCAATTGCTACACGCTGGACGAAATCGGCGTGATCGAGCGCTTTGCGGCAGACGTCGGGCTGGACTGGGGCGGCGTTGACGTTCTGCGTGACCGGACATCCGGACGGATATATATCGTCGATGCGAACAAGACCGACATGGGCCCGCCAGTGGCGCTCAAGCTTGGCGCGAAGCTGCGCGCCACACGCCGCATGGCCGTCGCTTTTGCCGGTGCGTTCGCACCGAAGAAGCGCTGATCGGCGCGGGTAAGGCGAAAGTTCAAGAGTTACAATATGGCTATTCCATACGTTCGGGGCATCGAGTTTGAATACGGCGAGGTCCAGCAGGTCTCACCGCTGATTCGGCGCGTGATTGCCAACAATCCGGGTCCCTTCACCTATGTCGGCACCGGCGTGTACATCGTCGGACACGGCGAGGTCGCGGTGATCGATCCCGGCCCGATGGACGAGACGCATTTCGAGGCACTCAAGGCGGCCCTGAAGGGCGAAACCGTCACGCATGTGCTGGTCACCCACGGCCACTCCGACCATTCCCCGCTGGCGATGCCGCTGGCCGAATGGGCCGGCTGCAAGACCTATGCGAAGAATTGCGGCATCCCGACCGCCAAGGGCGAGCTGGGGAGTGCGGACGATCTCGGCTTCATGCCGGACATGAAGATTGGCGACGGCGACAGTTTCTCCGGCCCCGGCTGGACGCTCGACGTGATCGAGACGCCGGGCCATACGTGTAACCATCTCTGCTTTGCCCTGCGTGAAGAGAATGCCTGTCTTTCCGGCGACCATATCATGGGCTGGTCGACGACCGTGGTCGCGCCGCCGGATGGCGACATGGCCGACTATATGGAGAGTCTCGAGAAGATCCGTCCCAGGGGTTTCGAGACGCTCTGGCCGACGCATGGCGACCCCGTGCGCGGCAAGGAGTTCGTCAACGAATTCATCACCGAATATGCCCGCCACCGCCGCGCCCGCGAAGCGGCGATCCTCGAGCACTTGCGCAATGGCGAAACGTCCATCCCGGCCATGGTCGCGATCATGTATGCGGACGTCGAGAAGCGCCTCCACCCGGCAGCGGCGATGTCCGTGCTCGGACACATGGTTGCGCTGATCAAGGGCGGTGTGGTGCGCACTGACGATGCGGCGCCGACGGTGCGCTCTAAATTTGAACTGATCCGCACGAACGCCTGACGGGCCTACCTGTTCGCCAGCGGGTCAAACCCGGCATACCAGATCGGTGAGGACCATGCCCGCTCCTGCAGCGTCGTGGGCAATTCCGGATTTGGCGGCGTGCCATTGCGAATGGCGTCCCATGTCGACCAGCGGCAGGTCGGATTCTCCAGCACACGCACATAATAGGCCGCTTCGAGATCCGCATTGAAATCCGGATCCTGCCAATAGGCCTTGAGCTCTTCGGCGCCGGTGCCCGGCTCAGTGCTGCAATCGGCTATGTCCACGCTTGCGCCATTGTCCGCGCAGCGGTGCGTCTCGGCATCCGGCATGGCGCCGCCGGAACAGGCGACGTCATGGACCGCCTCGTGCGTTTCGCCGGCGTCAGTCCAGACCTTGACCACCTGTGCGCGCTGCAGCGGCGCACTCAACGGATCGCGCACAGCCCAGACCAGGAAGCCGGGGGCGGCCTCTCCGCTCACTTTCGCAAGCTGTCCGCCCATCGGCACGCCGTCGTCATAGGCCCGTTCCAGCAGGGTGGCGTCGGCGAGCATTGCGGGATCATAATCCATGCCGGCAAAGAAGCGCACTTTCATGCGCGGGCCGGATGTACCAAAGGTTTCCTTGCGATTCATGGCATCGAATATGGCTTCGCGCGTGTTGGATTCGGCCCAGACGCCCGCCAGCCCGCTGGAGCTGAACTGGGTTGCCGTTATTTGCCGCCGTGTCTGGGGGTCTTCGGCGCCATCCCAGGTCTTGCCGCCATTGGGCGGAACCGACCGGCGGGCTTCGGGGCTGGCACCATCCTGCGGAGTCTTGCCCCAATGGAATTCCTCGACCAGCGATGCCGCGCCGACATGCGTGTCGCTCGAGCTGATCAGGCCGAACTTGTACGGATTGAATCCTTCCGTCTCTTGCAGGGCCAAGCCGCGCTTGTAGGCCGGGCGGACAAAGTCGCCGGCGGTTGGCGTCGTCTTCATCGTGCTGCCGATGAAATACTCGTATTGTTCGAAATCGGCCCATTCGTCGTTCGGCGACAGGATGGGGGCTGTTTCCGACGTGCCCTTGACCTGTGACACTTCGACAAGCGGCTCGTTGCGCATGCGCTTGTCGGCATAGGCGGCCGTCAGGGGCTCGCCATTATAGGTTTGCAGGGCGAACATCTCGCCGTTCGAAGCATTCGAATTGTGCGGAATGGCCAGCACGTCGCGGCCTTCGCTGCGTTGTCCTTCCATCCATGTCCACAAGTCTTCCGGATTGGTGGAGTCGAGCGTCGAGAACAGGCGATCAGGCGCTTCGCCCCGGAAGATGACATTGCGGTGCAGGTTGCCGGCCGCGGGCGGGCCGTCGCCGGGAACCGCCATCATGGCCGTGAATTCATAGCCCGAAAAGGCCGTGAACTTGCCGGGCTCATTGTTGCGTTCGGCAGAGTCGATTGTCGCGGCCCAGACGGAATCGATGAGATTGCGGTCGTAGATTTCCGCGATTTCCTCACCTGTCACGACCGTGATGCCGACGCGCAGGAAAGATTTGCCCGGATCGGTGGCATCTTCTCCGAACACGGATTGCGCCAGTTTGGTCTGTGACAAGGGAGACGATGGCAAGTCCATCGCGGGCACCACGCCGAGGTATTCGCCATGATCGGTGACGGCGAGGAAATCCAGCGGCGGGCCGGCCAGTTTGATGTCGTAGCCAGCAGGGTGACGGATGGCTTCGCCCTTGGCGAATCGGTAGGCGTCGTCGGGGGTCGCGCGCACGCCGAAGATATAGGCGTCGAACGAATTGCTCGTGTGGACATGCACGTCGCCAAAATAGGCATTGCGCATCGGGTTGGTTGCGGGCGTGGCCTGTTCGGCCGCAGGCGCCGTCGTCTCGAGGGTCGCGGTGATCTGTTCGCTGGGCGCACAGGCGGCAAGCGCCAGGGCCGGCAGGGCCCATGCGATGTATTTGCTCATTGTGTTTCCTCTCCACTTTTTGGAGAGACTGCCGAAAGCTTATACACCTGCCAAGCGAAATCGGGCCCGGGCTATTGTTCCCGGCGTACCCGGAACGCCCGACCGCCATCAATCTTCATTTTATAGCTGCCGAGCATGGCCTGGTAGATCTGGGCTTCTTGAGGCTTCTTCGCGCGAACCCTGTTATCGTCGATCTGGGACCAGACCTGACCATTATCGAGCGTAATCGTCAGTTTGCCGTAAGGCCCGGCGCGCACGGACCGGATCGGGAGGGTCACTTCGTCGACCTCAGCCTCTCCGCCGCTCTTCTTGAGGGCGAAGGATGGCAGCGACGGAATTGAAAAGCCGAATGACTCGCGTTTTACTTTCTCGACTTCGGAACGGGTGATTGTTGTCACTTCGCCAGCCTCTTCAGCGGCTTTCAGGCGTCCGACGGCGGTGTCATAGCAGGCGAGCCGTTCGGCATCGGTGCCGATGCCGGCGCAGGCATAGACGTCAGTCGTGGAAACGTCCTCGGCCAGTGCCGGCATGGAAACGAGGCAAATCGCGGCAATCGCGCTCAGGAATCGGGTCATCGCAGGTCGTCCTCTGTGTTCGTGTCAGGGCCGAGGCTTTCCAAAGCCGGGCCAGTCTGGCAGCACTGTGGCAAATCTGGCGCAGGCCGGAAAGCCACCGGAGACAGGAAACATGATGCTGAAGCCCCTGATGAGTTCGACCATGACGGCCGCCCTGATGCTGGCCTTGTCCGCCTGCGGCGGCGGTGGCGGCAAGGCGGCAGATGACGTGCCAACGCTGCGCCGGGGCATTTCGGCCAAGGTCGACACGCTCGATCCGCACAAATCGTCGGCCCAGTGGGAAAACATCATCATTGGCGACATGATGATCGGCCTGATGACGCATGGTGAGGACGGCAAGCCCGTTTACGGCATGGCGAACAGCTACGAGACAGACCCGTCGGGCCTGGTCTGGACCTTCCACCTTGGCGACTATGTCTGGTCGGATGGCGCGCCGGTTGTCGCGAGTGATTTTGTCTATGCCCTGCGGCGGATCCAGAATCCGGAAGTCGCGTCGCAATATGCGTCGCTGCTTTATGTCATCAAGAACGCCGCCCCGGTGAATACCGGCGAAATGGCGCCGGAAGAGCTTGGCGTGCGGGCGATTGATGACAAGACGCTCGAACTCACGCTCGAGTATCCTGCGCCTTACCTGCCCGGCCTGCTGACCCATTACACGACCTATCCGGTGCCCCAGCATGTCGTCGAGCAATATGGCGACGCGTGGATCCAGCCTGGCAACATCGTCACCAACGGCCCCTACAAGCTGGTCTACTGGCGCACCGGCGACCAGCTCGTCTCGGAGAAGAATCCGACCGGCTTTGCGGCCGACCAGCTCTGCTTCGACAGGGTTGTCTATTACGAGCTTGAGGACCAGACGGCGGTCGAGAACAAGATCGCGGCTGGCGAACTCGACATCAACAATGCGTTTGATGGTGCCCGGCAGGCCGAGCTGGAGGTGAAATTCCCGGGCTGGCCGCGCACGACCCCGTCGCTCAATACGACCTATTGGAGCATCAACTCCTCGCAGCCGATCTTCAAGGACGTGCGCGTGCGCAAGGCGCTCGCCATGGCGCTCGACCGGGAATTCATCGTCCGCAATGTCCTGACGCCGGGCTTCCTGCCGGCCTATTCGATGGTGCCGCCCGGCATCGACAATTACAATGTGGAGCGGCCCACGGTTGACTGGAAAGACATGCCGCGCACCGAACGCCTCGCCGAGTCGAAGCGTTTGCTCGAAGCGGCCGGATACGGGCCGAACAATCCATTCAAGTTCGAATTCATCCACCGCTCGACCGACGACAACCCGAAGGCGGCGCCAGTGGCCCAGTCCAACTGGGCTGAAATCGCGCCCTGGGTCGAGCCCACGATCATCAAGCAGGACACCAAAGTGCTCTATGCCCGGCTGCGCCAGTCCGACTTCCAGGTGGCAGATGGTGCCTGGGTTGCCGACTTCGATGACCCGATCAACTATCTCTACCTGCTGGATTCGCAGACTGGCCAGCAGAATTACGGCCGCTATTCCAATCCGGAATATGACGCGCTCCTGGCCCGCTCGAATGCCGAACTGGATCTCACGAAGCGCGCTGAAACGTTCGCGGAAGCCGAGCAGCTGATGCTGGACGACTATCCGATCACGCCGATGTGGTTCCAGGTGACCAAGAACCTCGTCGACCCGACCCTGACCGGCTGGACCGAAAATGCGGTCGACCAGCACCGCTCGCGTTTCCTCTGCCGGGAGGGTATGAAGACCGAATAGTTTTCTGGGTCGCGGGGAGGGCGACATGGAACATGAAGTCGAAGTTGCGGGCGCCGCATCGTTTGGGGCGCTGGCGCCGGGCAGCCATCATCCGGTGCAATCGGGCCTGCCGTGCGCGAATTGCGGCGCAATCGTTACCGACAGGTTCTGTTCGACCTGCGGTCAGCTTGCCTCCGATTTCCATCGTCCCTTCTGGGAACTGATTTCGGGCAGCCTGGCCGACATGTTTTCCCTCGATGGCCGACTGTTGCGAACCCTGCCGATGCTGATGTTCCGGCCCGGACGGATGACCCGCAACTACCTGGATGGCAAACGGGCCCGCTATGTCCCGCCCTTCCGGATGTTCCTGCTGGCATCCTTGTTGTTTTTCCTGACCGTTTTTACGGCTGGCGACGAGTTCGGCTGGTTTGAGGGCTGGAAATTCGATCCGCAGGGAGAAAGCGGACTGTCGATGAACCTGACGACGCCTGCCGACCGGGCTGCGATCGAGGACATCAAGGCGCAACTTGACGATCCCGGGCTCGACGCGGAAACGCGGGCAGCGGCCGAGCGGGCCGCCGCAGGCGTCCTGTTTTCCGAGATTTTGCTACCCGACGGCACGGTCGATCGCGACGCCCTTCATGCGCTGATCCGGGACCGGGCAGACGAGGCGGCAACGCCTGCAGACATCGAAATGTCCTTCAAAGCGGCCGACCAAGCCGCGACAGTTTATGAAAACCAGGACCGGTTCGGAGCCCGGCTGCGTCAGTGGGCGCCGCGCTTCAGCCTCCTGTTCCTGCCTGTCTTGTCGCTTTTGCTGACATTGCTGTTTGTCTGGCAGCGAAAAGTCTACCTGTACGACCATCTCATCGTCGGCCTGCATTTCCAGACGTTTCTTTACCTGTTGGGAACCACGCTTTTGCTTCTCGCGGCGTTTGTGCCCCAATCTGCCGGCTGGCTTGCCGGGGGCGGATTTTTGGTCATTTTTTCCTATCTTTACAGGATGTTGCGGGTCACATACCGGTCAGGGCGCGTGATGTCGGCTCTCAGAACCACGATTTTGCTGTTTATCGGCATGATTTTGCTCGCGATGCTGGCCGTTGGCCTGGTCGTTCTCAGCTTCCTGCTCACCTGAGGCAGGATATACCTGCGACTGAGGCAAATAAACCACACCCGGTCGGTTTTGATGACGGAATGGTAACGACGCGTTGACGTCTGCGTGACGAAAGCCCTATCGATATGACCAAGTCCCGGAATCAGGGGTCCGGGCTAGCGTCCTTTTTTGGGCGCCTTTGTAACATTTGGAGGTACCAACGTGAACGGGAATACCATGAAATCCCGCCTACTTGCCTCGTCCGTATTCGCGGGCGTTGCATTTATGGCATCGGCGAGCATGCTCGCCACAGCTCAAGAAGCTGGCGAAACAGTCGATACAGTTGAGGCGCCAGCCGCTGAAGACGCCACCGCCCGCCAGGCAACTGTCTATGTGACCGGCTCGCGCATCGCGTCGCCCAATATGGTCACCACAAGCCCGGTGACGACGGTTACGGCCGCCGACATCAAACTGCAGGGTGCGACCAAGGTCGAAGACCTGATCACCCAGCTGCCGCAGGCTTTTGCGGCTCAGAACTCGACGGTGTCGAACGGCGCGTCCGGTACAGCAACGGTTTCGCTTCGTAACCTCGACTTGGGCGGCTCAGCTACGCGTACGCTCGTTCTGGTCGACGGCAAGCGCATGCCTTACGGTTCGCCGAATGACGCGGCTGCCGACCTTAACCTGATCCCAGGTGCCTTGGTTGAGCGCGTTGACGTTCTGACCGGTGGTGCTTCGGCTGTATACGGTTCGGATGCTGTCGCAGGCGTTGTCAACTTCATCATGAAGGACAATTTCGAAGGCGTTCAGCTGGATGCTCAGTACGGCTTCTTCCAGCACAACAACGACTACGACACGAACGGCGACCTTCGCAGCGTGATCGAAGCGCGTTCGGCAACCAACCCGTCGCAATTCCAGTTGCCTGACGACAATGTCATGGATGGCTACTCGAAAGACATCACTGCGATCATGGGTGTGAACACCGAGGATGGCCGCGGCAACCTGACCGGTTACATCTCGTTCCGTGACAATGATGAAGTGCTCGAAGGCCAGCGCGACTATTCCGCGTGTGCCATCGGTTCAGCTTCGGCGACCGGCTTCACTTGCGGTGGTTCTGCAACGTCTGTTCCAGGTTACTTCCTGACCCAGAACGATGACGAGCTCACGCTGGACTCGACAACGGGAAATACATTCCGCCCGTTCGACTCCGATTCCGACCTGTATAACTACGGACCGCTGAACTACTACCAGCGTCCTGACCAACGTTATTCGGTTGGCTTCATGGGTCACTATGAGCTGAACGCGAACGTCGAAGCCTACACGCAGTTCATGTTCATGGACTACGAGTCGAAAGCGCAAATCGCGCCAACGGGTAACTTCTTCAGCACGAACAGCATCAACTGTGACAACCCGCTTCTGTCGGGCTCGCAAGTGACGGATCTCGGCTGTACGCCGGCTAACGTCGCTGCTGGCGATTCTGTCCCGATGTACGTTGCACGTCGTAACGTTGAAGGCGGCGGACGTACGGATAACCTCGGTTACCAGACATATCGTGGTGTTGTTGGCCTTCGTGGCGACCTCTTCGATGCTCCAGGCTGGACCTATGACGTCTCGGCTCAGTACTCGCAGGTTACCCTGACGCGTGCCTACACCAATGAATTCTCGGTTACGCGTTTGAACCGTGCCCTGAACATCGTTGATGATGGTACCGGTACACCAGTCTGTGCCAGTGTCCTCGACGGCACGGACCCGAACTGTGTGCCATGGGATATCTTCACCATCGGCAACGTTTCGGATGCTTCGCTTGCATATCTTCAAGTGCCACTGCTGCAGACCGGTACGACAACGCAGAACATTGTCTCCGCCGTTCTTTCCGGTGACATGGGCCAGTATGGCTTCAAGAGCCCGTCTGCTGACGAAGGCTTGAAGGTCGCTCTCGGTGTTGAATATCGCCGTGACTCGCTCGAATCGGTTACTGACAACTCCTTCGCCACTGGCGACGGTGCTGGTCAGGGTGGACCAACGATTGGTCTGTCCGGTGCGATTGACTCCTATGAAATGTTTGGCGAATTCCAGATGCCACTCATAACGGGTCAGCCTGGCGTCGAACTTCTGTCGATCGAAGGTGCTTACCGTTACTCCGACTACTCGATCGGTGAGACTTCGGAAGCCTACAAGGTTGGTGCAGACTACGCGCCGTCCCAGGACATCCGCTTCCGCGCCAGCTACCAGCAGGCCGTTCGTGCGCCGAACGTCATCGACCTTTTCCAGGCACAGGGCTTCAACCTGTTTGACCTTGACGATGACCTCTGCGACTTCACGGATCCAGAAGCTGACGGCACGGGTGGTGCAGCATGTATCGGTGCAAACCCTTGGCAGGTTACCCAGGCGCAGGCCGACGGTGGTTTGCTGGACAGCCCAGCTGGTCAGTACAACTACCTGCAAGGTGGCAACCCTGATCTGAAGCCGGAAGAAGCTGAGACCATCACTGTTGGTTTCGTGGCAACACCGACCTTCATTCCGGGCCTGAGTGTCTCGCTCGACTATTACGACATCGATATCCAGAAGGCGATTTCGACTGTTGGTGCTTCGGTGACGATGCAGCTCTGCTACCTCGAAGCTGATGCAGATGCCTGTAGCCGTATCAACCGTAACGCCAACGGCCAACTTTGGGTCGGTTCGGGCAACGTGGTCGACACGAACATCAACATCGGTGGCGTTTCGACCTCCGGTTACGATATCAGTGCGGCCTACGGCTTCGATGCTGGTCAGATCGGTTCGTTTAACCTGACGATGAACGGTACGTACCTGAGCAGCTTCGATGTTGACCCGATTGGTCAAACATTCGCTGAGTACGATTGTGTCGGTGAGTACGGCAACGACTGCTTCACACCAACTCCAGAATGGCGCCACCGCGCCCGCGTGAGCTGGTCGACGCCAGTTGAAGCTCTCGAGCTCAACGGTACATGGCGCTACATCGGTGAAGTCGATCTCGACACCGGTGCTACGGGCCGCGTCGACTCGACACTGGACTCCGTGAACTACTTCGATCTCGCCGGTACTTGGGGCGCGACGGATTACGCAACGTTCCGCTTCGGCGTCAACAACGTGCTGGACCAAGATCCACCACTGTCGGCTTCGGTCGGCACGACGGGTAACGGTAACACCTACCCGCAGACATATGACGCTCTGGGTCGTTACGTCTTCGTTGGTGCGACGCTGGACTTCTAGTCCGACGCCTCACGGCAAACATTCGGGAACGGCGGTCCTTCGGGGCCGCCGTTTTCTTTTGTCCTGAAGTCAGGGTTGAGGGCTGCGCGGCCTGATCCCGAGGCGCGCGAATACGATCCGTGCACGCCGGACGTTGTCCGGGCCGTGTCCGGGGCTTTATCGGGGGTTTTTCCGTGTAGCCGGTGTGGCGGAAAGGGCGTGGTCTTTCCCGCCTCAGGCGGCGCGCCACCTGGCGTAGAGCGCCGTGGGCAGGAGCCGGTCTGACCCCTGTTGCGGCAGGGCCATCTCTCCCTGTTCCATCACGCCGCCGAGCGGGCTGAGCCGGTCGGCCAGTGTCTGTGACAGGGCGAGGTAGGAGAGCCGCACGGCATAGGCCGTGGCGATGACGAATAACGGCGTGTCGCTCAGCAATTCCCGAATATTATCAAGCAGGGGCGGCAGGTCTTCCTCGAAGCGCCAGGTCTCGTTCTTGGGGCCGCGACCGAATTTCGGCGGGTCGAGCACGACGGCGTCATAGCGGTTTTCGCGGCGGATTTCGCGGGCGACGAATTTCATCGCATCGTCGGCTATCCAGCGGATCGGCTTATCGGCGAGACCGCTCAGGGCCTGGTTGTCCTTGCCAAAACCGTTCGATTTCGGGCTGGCGTCGAGATGCGTCACCTCCGCGCCGGCGGCGGCGCAGGCGAGTGACATCATTCCGGTATAACCAAATAGATTCAGGACCTTAATGGGTCTTTTGGCGGCGCGGATCTGGTCCTGTGCGAAGCGCCAATGGACCGAATGTTCCTGGAACACGCCCATATGGCGGAAGGCCGTGCGCCGCGCCGTGAAGGTCAGGTCGTTCCAGCGCATCGGCCATTCCTCGGCGGCGCGGGGCGACAGGATTTCCCACTGGCCGCCGCTTTCGTCGTCGTTGTTCTTGCTGGCGAAAATGGCATCGGCCTTCCAGCTGTCCAGAGGCCGGGCAGGCTCCCAGAAGGCTTGCGGGTCAGGCCGGATGACGGTCTGGCTGCCAAAGCGTTCCAGCTTCATCAGGTGTCCGCTATCGAGCAGGGCGTAATCGTCCCAGTCATCGGCGATCAGGAGTTTTGTTTCTGTAATCATTGGAAGTTTCTCTGCCGCCAGGCTTCGTATGTCATGATGGCCGTGGCCTGTGCAAGGTTCAGGCTGTCGGCGCCGCCGCGCATCGGAATCAGCGCCAGCGTATCGCATGCGGCCTCGATGGGCTCCGGCAGGCCGGCCTGTTCATTGCCCATGATGATCACGGCGCGAGGCCCGAATGGCGCCAGGTCGTGGCGCACAGTGCCATTCACCGAGGCAGCTGTCAGGCTCATCTGGCCAGCCTGCCGCCACGCGTTGAACTGGTCGAAGGTGGCATTGGCGAACGGCATGTCGAAGATCGAGCCCATGGAGGCCCTTACCGTTTCGAAACTGTAGGGATCGCAACAGGTTTCGAGCAGGATGATGCCCTTGGCCCCGGCGCAGTCCGCGGTGCGCAGGATGGTGCCGAGATTGCCGGGGTCGCGCACTTCATAGAGGGCGATCCAGATGCCGTCGCCCTCGGATTCCAGGGCGTCGAGCGAGCGGTGCGCCTGATGGAAGGATGCGATCACGCTCTGGGCATTGTCCTTGTGCGTGATCTTGGACATCAGCCTTTCCGGAGCCTGTACGACGCGCGCGCCGGCGGCGCTGGCGCGCTTGGCGAGGGTGGCCAGATGGGGCCGGTCGGCCATGGTCGAGGCAATGACGAGCGTCTCGGCTTTCCAGCCCTGTTCAAGGCCTTGTTCAACCAGTCTTGCACCCTCTGCGAGGAAAAGGCCGGTTTCGCTGCGCCCCTTCTTCCTTTCAAGACTTTTCAAGGACTTAATGAGCGCATTCGATGGGCTGGTGATAATCTCGATCGGGTGATTCATGGAGAATGGGGCCTACAGCAGAAGTCTTGCGGATAAGGGTTGAATAGGGCATCCCTGAGCACAGGGAAGTGTCTTCAGGAAAATAAGAGGGGTCCCAATGAGGCTACTCGATTACCTGTTCGCCCTCGTGGCGTTCGCCGGTCTTGTCGCCGCGAGTTGGTGGGGCGTTTATCAGTCACCGCAAAATGCTGCAAACCTGCAGGCTCATCTTCAGCAGGAAACCTCGTCCGCGCTCAAGGCTGCGGGCATGGACTGGGCCGTCGTCCAGATGGATGGCCAGCACGCCGTGCTCTCCGGAAAAGCCCCGTCGCCCGATGCCGTTCGCGACGCCGCGCTGATCGTTCTCAACGCCGACGGGCCCGGCGGCCTGATCTTCGGTGGTGTGACCCAGGTCGAGAATGCCGCTGACAGTGCGCCGCCTGTGTCGCCCTATGTCTGGCGCGCCGAAAAGACACCGGAAGGTGCCTTCATCCTCTCCGGCCACGTGCCGTCCAAGGCTATCCGCAAGGCGTTGCTTGCCGAGGCGGCGCTGCTGTCGGACGGCGCGAATGTCGAAGACCGTATGCAATTCGCAACCGGCGCACCGGCTGGCAACTGGCAGGGCATGGCGCGTCTTGGCCTCCAGCAACTGGACCGGCTCACCTCAGGTGAAATCAGCCTTCATGACAGGCGCCTGCGCGTGAATGGCGTGTCTGTTGATCCGGAGGTTCGCGCCAAGGTGCAGGCCGAGATCAGCAATGTCGCAGCCCCGTTCAAGGGCGAGCCGATGATCCGCGGCGCGTCGCTCTGGCTGGCGCGCGTGTCGGAATCCGGCCTCGTGCTGAAGGGCAATGTGTCGAGTGAATCCGAGCGCCGTGAAATCCTGACGCTCGCGCGCAAGCATTTCAAAGGCGATGTCACCGACGAGATGGTAATCGCCGACCAAGCCTACCCCGGATGGATGGACGGAGTCCGGCGCGGGCTGCCGCAATTTGTCAGGTTCCAGAATGGCGAGATGGATTTCGACCCGGAAGGGTCGGGCTTCTATATCATGGGTGAGGCCGGGCCGAGCGCGCTCGCATACCTGCGCGAAGATCTGGCAGGTCTCTCAAGCACTTATTCGGCAAACCTGGTCGTCGACACTTACTTGCCCGCCCCGTCTGCCGCCGGCCCTGCGCCGCTCGCGCGTGATGCCTGCCAGGGCCTCGTGTCCAGCCTGCTGGATGCCAACCCGATCACCTTCGCTGCCGGCGCGACAGCGCTCGGGCGTGCCAGTGGCGATGCGCTCGACAGGCTGGCTGCTGGCGTCCATGCCTGCGAGCCGTCCCTGGATTTCACCCTTGTCGGCGACGGCGATGCCATGAACGCCGCGCGGGCCGACGTGGAACTGGGCAAGGCCCGCGCCACCTTCATGTCTGACTTTCTCACTGCAGCCGGCATCGATGCCCGCCGATTGTCTGCGATTGGCTATGGCCCCGGCATTGCGGAGCAGGCTATTGATTCAGCTGACGCCGGGGCAGACATTCGGCAGATAGAAATCACTGTTCTAGAACGGAGCGAATAATGTCCTGGCTACTCACGCACATGTGGATGGCGCTTGCCGCTGTTGGACTGTTCGCGCTCCTCCTTGGATGGTCCGTTCGCGGCATCCTGCTGGTTGGCAAGCTGCGCACGGCGCGCGTCGACCGCGATGTCGCCCGGACGGAACTGGAACAGGCACGGGCCGAAATCGAGGGCCTGTACGCTGCGCAGCGCAATACGGCCCCTGGCGCTAGCGACCCGGCTCTGAAAGCAGAGCTCAATGTGCGCGAAAAGCGCATGGCGGAGCTCTCGTCCGAACTGTCACGGTCAAAAGCCGAACTGGAATCGCTGAAGACAAGCGCTGGTCGTGGTTCGGCCACGACAGCGGCGGCTGCCTCGGCCAGGCCGGCAACGATTGCGGCTGACGAAGAGCCAAGCCTGGTTTGGCGTAACCGCCATCTCGAAAGCCGCGTGCGGCACCTGGAGTCGGCCCTCCACCAGCCCACTGGTGCGGCGGCAGCCACAGTCGCGGGCGTGGGCGCGGCAGCGGTCGCCGGTATGGCGTCTGACGCGGGTGCCGCAGAGACCGATAAGCTGAAATGGCAGGCTGACGTCCTGAAGCAGCGCGTCGAGGCGCTCGAGGCCGAACTTTCCGCGCAGCCCGCCGCTGATGCCAGCCCGGCTCAACCTGTTGCCGGCGTCGACGCGAATGAAGAACTTGCGCGCCTGCGCTGGCGCAATCGCTTTCTCGAAGGCCGGATCGCGTATTTCGAAGGGGATTCCGAGTCTGCGACGGAAGACGCCACGGACGAGTCTCAGCCGGACGATGGCGCGGAACTTGTCTCGGCCACCGATGCCATCCTGACCGAACTGGAAGAGGCGGATGCGGCAGCGGATGCCGACGAGACTGAGCTGTCCGATGACGACGATTTCGAAGACGAGGCTGAAGCGGACAACGAGGCTGAGGCTGAAGCTGAGGCTGAAGATGAGGATGGGGTCGAGGAAGACGAAGACGATGCTGCCGATTTTGACGACGCGTTAGAAGCGGACGACGAGTCCGGCGATGACGATGAGGATGATGAGTCCGACGACGACGCCGAATATGAAGATGACGAGGAATCCGAAGACGGCGAGTCGGATGATGATGACGATTCAGATGACGACGAGTCCGACGATGATGAGGATTCGGACGAAGACGAAGCTGATGAAGGCGACGTCGATGACGACGATGATGATGCTGAAGACGATGACGAGTCCGAAGAGGGCGACGTTGACGAAGACGCCGTCGACGAAGATGGGGACGACGAGGACGAGGCCGACGAGGAAGACCTGGATTCGGACGATGAAGATGATGCCGGGGAGTCGGATGAGGCGGAGGACGAGATCGCGGCCGAGCGGCCCATCGCGCTTGAAAAGCCGGTCGCCGATACGCCTGACGACCTGACCATCATTGGCGGTATCGGCCCCAAGATCCAGGAAGTGCTGAACGAGCTGGGCATTTTCCACTATGACCAGATCGCGGCATGGAGCCCGGAAAATATTGCCTGGGTCGATCGCCACCTGAATTTCTCGGGACGGATTTCCCGCGAAGGCTGGGTTGAGCAGGCGGCGATCCTGTCCGGTGACGTCGCAGACGAGTAGAGGCCAGACCTTCATTCATTACAGGTTCAGTCTTCATCGCCCAGTTTGGGCGCAGTGAGGGGGCCTTCCAGATTGCAATTTGGCGGCTGATGGTTACCCTCTGCGCCACACCGCAACGGAGATTGAGATGACTGAACGGATCGAATTTGACAGCAAGATTCTCGAAAACGCCCCGCGGATAAACCTGTCCCGGCGTGGCATTATCAGCGGCCTGGCGGCGGGGACGGTGTTTCCGCTCATTTCGAGCTGCACGACCAATCCCGCGACCGGACGCAGCCAGTTCCTGCTGGTGGGAGACGACGCGATTGCGACGATGGCGGCGGCCGCATGGACCGACATGAAGGCTGAGACACCGCAAACATCCAATACGGCGCTCAAGAACCGCGTTCTGAATGTCTGGAACCGGACGGCAACCGGTGCCGGCAAGCAGAATGAACAATGGGATGTGGCCGTCTTCGATACCGACGACGTCAATGCCTTCGTGATGCCCGGCAACCGTGTCGGCGTTTACAGGGGTATCACCGAGCTCACAGAGAATGACGACCAGCTGTCCTCGGTGCTCGGCCATGAAACAGGCCATGTCATCGCGCGCCATGCCGCAGAACGCTACTCGATCCAGACCGCTGCACAGGTCGGATTGATGGCCAGCCAGATCGCCATTGGCCAGTCCGAGACCCTCAGCAAGTATGGTGCTGCGATCGGCGCCCTTGGCGGCGCAGCGGTCCAGTATGGCGTGATCCTGCCCTATAGCCGCTCCAACGAGCTGGAAGCCGACAAGCTGGGCGTCGATTACATGCACAATGCCGGTTATGACGTGACCCAGTCGGTGCGCCTGTGGGAGCTCATGGATGCAAATTCGACAGGTGCGCGCCAGCCGGAATTCATGTCGACCCACCCGGACCCTGCCAATCGGGCGATCGCCTTGCGCCAGTATATCAATGCGCGTGGTTATGCGCTGATGTAGCCGTCCGATTGATGGCGACCAAACACGCCCGGATGGCCCGCGCCGTCCGGGCTTTTGCATCCGGGCCGCTTGACCGCCGGGGGTGATTGGGCCATACGCGCGCTTCTGCGGAAGGCCAGCCAGCCGAACCGCGGAACCTCGATACCCAATCGGGACGGATCGAAAGACCACCGTCCCCTCGTAACAATTGTGAGGACACAATGGCTAAGAAACTGCTGGGGCAGATCAAGCTCCAGATTCCCGCAGGCAAGGCAAACCCTTCCCCGCCCGTCGGTCCAGCGCTGGGTCAGCGCG
>NZ_JBBKXE010000187.1:0-3029 GCF_037969335.1 Hyphomonas sp.
TCGGGAGGCGACGGCAATCGACTGGATCTCACTGTCTGACAGGAATGCGTCGGACGTCAGCCAGCCAGACAGCGGCCGTGCACGGATGACAGATTGCGCCTGTTCCAGACTGAGCTCACCGGAGTAAAGCGCGATCAGCAAGGGCGCATCTGGTTCACGCAAGGTTTCAATATTCAGGGCGGACTGGAACGTGGAAGGCCTGACGCAAACGAGTGGCCGGATCGTCTCGATGATCTCGGGCGTGAAGCCCTTTATGGCACGGAGTTCGGACAGGTTGACCAGTCGGGCGTTGGCGGCACGGTAGGGTGTTTCGAGAGTGCCGTAATAGCCATCTTCCGCGCCGAACGCGCGTGGATTGGAATCGGTATCGATCCAGTCGGCGAGGCTTTCGGCCAGCGCGCGGGCGTCCGACCGGAACAAGCCTTGGGCTTCGAGCAGCGTCTGGAGCCTGATATGGTTTGTGTCGTCGGCCTCGCCGGTAATCGTGTTGAGATTGAAGCAATTGGAATTGTCGGCCAAAGTTGCCTGGATGACGCCGCGTTCAAAGGGCAGCGTGATCGCCTGACCGGTCTCGAGCGCCTGCCTGATCGTGTCGTCGTCCATATCCTTGAGACGCGAGATGGCAATCGTGCCGATCGCTTCCGTTGAGCGCGCTGCCCACAGGGTCTGTGAGCGTTGCGATGAAACGCGCGCGAGACTGATCGACCGGCCGAGCGCGTCGACGGCGGTCAGGGCGGCAACGGACATGACGGCGACGATCATCAGGATCGACAGGAGTGCGGCGCCGCGGTCCTTGGGGGGAGATGCCGGGGTCATGGCGTGGCCCCCACCATATACTGTAATGTCAGCTGGTCGGCGTCGGCGAATTCCAGATCGAGTTGCACCAGGTCCGGGTGCCGTCCATCGGCATCGGCAGGCCATTCGTCGAACCATACGCCTTTTTGGCGGTAGCGAATTTCCAGGTCGGCTATGCCATCCAGAAGCACGCGCTCCACGATGGGCGTGTTCCGGACCGGGTCTGGCCGGAGCCAGGCCTTGCGGATCAACTTTCCGTCTTCGAGTCGAAAGGCCACGCGCTGGAGATCGCTGCGGTCGCCACCGACTCGTGGGTCGCGCCAGCCGGACCGGACGAAGCTGATCAGATCACCTGTTTCAATGCCCGTGCGGCCGGTGAAACCGACGGCAGGGTCGAAGGCGTCGGGTGCGGCTGACGGGCGCTGGGTCATCTCGCTGAAATCGGCGCGCAGAAGGCCGTTGGCCGCCTCCAGCGTACGGACGTCTGCCATGCGCGCATCAATGGCGCGGCTGGCCTGCAGCGTCTGCAGCATCATCAGCGTTCCCGCCGTGGCGAGCATGGCGGTGACGCCGAGCGCGACCAGGGTTTCGATGAGTGTGAATCCGGCATCCTGCTGTTTCATTCGCCCGCCCTCAGGGCCTGAATGTGGGCGAGCACCTGACCGGCCTCCGGCAGGGAGACGGTCACATCGATAAGGTACAAGCCCTCTTCCTGCGTCGGGGATACGGTGCGGGTCCAATCGAATGTGCGACCGCGCTGCGTGGCCGCACCGGCGATCACACCGGTTGGCAGCGGCGGCGGTAGTGTCATGGCGTCGGCCATGCGGTTGCTGGCCTCGATTTCGGCAAGCGCCCGCAGGTCGACCTGTTTGGCGCCGACCGTGGTTTCGCTGCTGAGATGGATCAGGCCGATGGCCGATATCGAGAAGACGCCGAGTGCGGCGAGGACTTCGACAAGTGTGAATCCGGATTGCGATGTGCGGTCAGGCATCGGGCGCCTCCCACGCGACCTGGCCGTTGGGCGCGATGGTCAGCGTGATCGTCTGGCGATCGCGGATCAGCGTGAGGGGCTCACCCTGAGCGGTGCCTGTGGTGTCGAGGATGACATTCGGGACGATTGTCACTGTGTCGGACACAGCCTGTGAGGATGTGCGGGGTGTGTCGAAACTGACGTTGTGTGCGAACGTAACCGCTCTGCCCGGGGCCGGGGTCCAGACCTGGTTCTGCCAGCTGAGCCGCTGGTACCCGTCTTCGGTGATCGACAGGCCCTGCGGCACG
Organism: Hyphomonas sp.; assembly: GCF_037969335.1. Lineage (GTDB taxonomy): Bacteria > Pseudomonadota > Alphaproteobacteria > Caulobacterales > Hyphomonadaceae > Hyphomonas. The sequence goes on from NZ_JBBKXE010000187.1 coordinate 2,074, forward strand.
CCGGTGACGAGTGCCAGGTCGAGCGCCGAAGTGACATCGTGTTCAAGGCGCGTTGCGGCTTCGGCCAGGGGATCCGCTTTCGGGCGCATCGTCATCGTGACCATGCCGGCGGCGAGCGCCATGATGAACACAGCGACCAGCACTTCGGTCAGGGTCATGCCTGCTTCGGTGGACGGGTGGAGGTCGCGACGGGTGATCATCTCAGGTGTCAGTTCCAGTTGCCGATATCGTCTTCATTGCCGGGCTCTCCGTCCGGGCCTGCAGAAAACACGTCATAAGCGCCGCCGGACCGGGGGCCGGGCACGGTGTAATGGTAATCATTGCCCCATGGGTCCTGCTGGACGCGCTTGATGTAGCCGCTGGGGCGATACTGGTCGGCTTTCGCGCCCGAGGGAGGCGTCTTGAGCGCAGCCAGGCCGGTATCGGCGCCGGGATAGTTGAACATGTCGAAGCTGTATTGTTCGAGGCCGCTTTCAAGCGCGGCGATGTCCGACCGGGCGCGGTCGATGCGCGACTTGCCGAGCACGGGACCGACGGAGATCACCACTGCCGTGGCGAGCAGGGCCATGATCGACACGGTAACGAGCAGCTCGACGAGCGAGAAGCCGGAATCCTTGGTGGGTCGCGCGGTTTTCGGGTCGTCTTTGGCCTGGGTCATTCGGGTCTCCTGTTGGGTCCGCAGCGCTATTGCAGCGCCAGCGTATTAAGCTGGATGATGGGAAGCATGATCGACAAAACGATCATGCCGACAAGGCCGCCGAGCACAACGATGATGATCGGCTCCATCAGGCTGAGGGCGGTGGATGTGGCATTTTCGAATTCTTCCTCGAGAAATTCGGCTGCGCGCGTCATCATGCCGGGCACGTCACGGCCTGCTTCGCCGCTGGCCACCATGTGGACCATCATGGGCGGGAAGGCGCCAGTGCCCTTGAGCGCGGCGGCGAACGAGCCGCCTT
>NZ_JBBKXE010000188.1:0-15099 GCF_037969335.1 Hyphomonas sp.
TGTGATCGTCAATGGAGACATTGGCTCGCTTGCCGATGCCAAAACTGCGCTCGCCGAGTCTGGCGCCCATGGCGTCATGATTGGCCGAGCCGCCATGGGCCAGCCCTGGCTCGCAGGCGCGATTGCCGCCGGGCTGGCAGGAACGCCTTTCGTCGCGCCAGATCTCGCTGCACAATTCGAAAGCCTCTCTGAGCAGATCCGGGACTCGGTCGTCCTGTATGGCGCGCCCTTGGGCACGCGGATGGTTCGCAAGCATGTTTCCGCCGCCATTGATGCATTGGACATTCCGGTGGCGCCGGCCCGACGCCGGTCACTGCGCGCCGAAATGTGCCAGATCGCCGATCCGCACCGGCTCATCGACTCCCTCGAGACGGTCTACCTGAAACCCCAATTGCTAGAGGCGGCATAGACATGGCACCCGTGGCAGCCCTGAAACCGCCCATGCTAGGTGAACTCTCTCCCGTTGCACTTGTCCTGATAGATGCGCGCCGCCGTATTCTGGAGGCCAATCCTGCGGCAGAGTCTCTTCTGAAAATGTCCCGTCGGGCGCTCGCTGGTCGTCCGCTGAGCGAAGTTATCTATCACGACTCACCGCTGTTCGAACTTGTTGATCGTGCGCAGCGACAGGCCGGCGACATCACGGCACCAGGTACGCCAGTGTCTGGCCCCGGCATGCATACGCGTGCGATTTGTGACGTCCGGGTCCGAAGCGCTGACGGAGGGGCGTTCGTCATTGCGCTGTCCGAAACACCGTCCAGGGAAAGCAATGACTCCGTAGCAGGCGCGGCCGGGTTCGGCCGAATACTGGGCCATGAAGTCAAGAACCCACTGGCGGGCATAATCGGCGCCGCGCAATTGCTCGATCGCCAGGGGCAACCGGATCAGAGCGAACTACTCGACATCATCAAGGACGAAGCGCGGCGGATCGAGCGATTGGTGAACCGGTTATCGGCGTTCGAGTTGTTTTCGGCCCCGCGAATGCAACCGCTCAATATTCACGCTCTGATCGACAAAATCATCGCTGCCGAGACCGCCGCAATTGGTTCGAATGTCTCGTTCCGCCGCGAGTTCGACCCGTCCCTGCCGGATATCGTTGGCGATGCCGATCACTTGCAGCAGGCGTTTCACAATATCATTCGGAATGCAGCGGAAGCGGCGATCGACGGTGGCGCGCGGGGCCAGGTGACAATCCGGACGGCCTATGCCGCCGGACTTGCGATGAAACAGGCCCGTCTTGGCGCTGGTTTGCGCCGGGCCATGCTGGTCTCGATCGAAGACGATGGCCTCGGCATTCCCCGTGAGCGCCAGGCAACAATATTTGACGTTTTTCAAAGCTCGAAGTCGGGCGCACGGGGGTTGGGGCTCTCGATTGTCAGTGAAGTCGTCACAGCACATGGCGGACAAATCAGGGTAGACAGCGAGCCGGGCAAGACCCGGTTCACCGTGCTGCTACCTCTTGGAGATGGAGCAGACCATGGCTGAAAAGACAGTCCTTCTAGCCGAAGATGATGCGAGCATCCGGCTGATCGTCAACCAGACCCTCGTTGCAGCAGGTTACGACGTGCGAGCAACCAGTTCGACCGACGCTCTGGAAAGGTGGGTGCGAAACGGTGAGGGCGACGTCGTCGTGACCGACGTGTACCTCGGAGAGACGTCGATCTTCGATCTCCTGCCATCGTTGAAACTGGCGCGGCCAGAGCTCCCCTTCATCGTCATGAGTGGGCAGAACACGATCCTGACAGCGGCATCTGCCGCCGAGCATGGCGCGTTTGACTATTTGCCCAAGCCGTTTGACATCGACGTGCTGTCCAGCCTGGTTCAGCGCGCACTCAAATCTGCACCAAAATCGTCGAGCCGCTCGATGAATCCGGAAGCGCAGAAGGCGATCAGCGACGCCGGTTTGCCGCTGATTGGTCGCTCTGATGCGATGCAGGAAGTCTACCGGATCATCGCGAAAGTGATGAACACTGAACTCACTGTCCTGATCGAAGGCGAGAGTGGGACCGGCAAAGAACTCGCAGCGCGGGCGATCCATCAGTTGGGCGCCGCCAAGGCGGGCAAGTTTGTTGCCCTCGACTTGGCGGCTTTGCCGGCAAGCGAGATCAACAAGGAACTTTTCGGCAATAGCGACGAAGGTGGCGCCGTTCATCTCAAGGGCGGAACACTCTACCTGGACGAAATCGGAGACCTGCCCGCTGAAGCACAGACACAACTCGTGAAACTGCTGAGGGACTCGGCGGGCGCGCGGTTGATCGCGTCGACCCGGCGCAACCTTGGTCGGCTCGTGGAAGAAGGGCGCTTTCGCGAAGACCTTTATTACCGTCTGAATGTGGTCCGGTTGACCATGCCGCCGCTCAGATTGCGCAAGGAAGACATTCCGGAACTCGCCCGCGCATTTTTGATCCGCGCTCAGCGGCAGGGATTGTCGGCCAAAACGCTGGACAAATCGGCGCTCGACTTGCTGACGGCCTATGACTGGCCGGGCAATGTCAGGGAACTTGAGAACTTGATTCTACGTCTGGCGGTCTTGAGTCCCGACGAAGCGATCACGCTGCGTGATGTTGAGCGGGAGCTCAGGGCAGGGGCTACCGAGCAAAAAGGTGTCAGCGCCGGTCTTGAAAAAGACGTCGAGACATTGTTGCACCGATACGTGATGGGCGACCTGATCGCCGGCGGAGATGCCGATGAATCTTCAGTATATTCTCGTGTCATAGACCAGGTTGAACGACCGCTGATCAAGCTCGCCCTGTCCGTGACTGCGGGCAATAAGGTTAAGGCGGCACAGTTGCTCGGCATGAACCGGAACACGCTCAGGGCGAAGATCAATGCCCTTGGAATTGCAGAAGACTGATTGACGGCACGCGAAACTGTGCTTTTAGTGCACCACTGTTGCTGAACCGACACGAATGTGTGGCGAGAAAGCAACGGGGCCGGGGTGGCCACTGTAGAGCAACGTCGAGTGTCGAACACATTGAGCCAGCAGGCAACGAAGGCAAGCTGGGCCCTTTTCGAGGGGCTCTTTATCATTGCTGCGCTCGTCGCCGTGTTTGCCACATTCATCGCGATTTCAGGCGTCGATCCGGATAATCCGACCGCAGGCGCGACGCCTTGGCTACTGGGATTGAATTTTGTCGTGATCATCGTGCTCGCGATGATCGTGGTCCGAGAATATCTCGCCATCCAGGTCAGCGGTCGCGGCGAAGGCAAGGGGCGCCTGGCAAAGCGCTTTGTCCTCTTGTTCGGGTTCTCGGCGCTCATACCAGCCATGATCGTGGCCTTGTTCATTGGCGCGTTCATTTCCCGCGGCCTCGACAACTGGCTCGGTGAGCGAGTTGACACGATCATGGAAAAGAACGCCCAGATTTTCCAGGATTATGTCGATAATTACGAAAGCACCCTGGACGTTGATCTCCGTCTCGCCGCGCTCGACATCGAAAACTTCGCGCGCGATGTCAAAGCATCGCTGGCGGCAAGCGGCGAGAACGATGAAATCAATGCAGACAGCCTGACCAAGGATGCCTCGAAGGCTTTCACGGATGGTTTGCGGTCGGAACTCGGGTTTCGTGAATTCCTTACGATCGCCGTGCTGGGCCGGGACGGTGTCGAACTCATTGCTGAGCAAAGCGTCCAGCAGCCCATCCTGGTCCCGCCGCCGCAGTCCGCGTTCGAGGAAGCCAACACAGGCAATATCGCCACCACGCTGTATGAGAACCGAGGTATCGCGACGGCATTGATCCGCATCGAAGAGCCCCTCGACGGATACATTTACGCGGTCAAGAACTTCGACAAGAATGCCGCCGTTCAGCTGCGCGAAGCCGAAGCGGCGCTCGCACAATACAACAATGCAAAGCGGCGCAGCGGACGCCTGCAATATATATTCGCAATTGGCTATTCCCAGATCGCCGCGCTCATTCTTCTGCTGGCCGGTCGCCTTGGCCTGGAAGCTGCCGGGAGAATTACCGGACCGATCGGACGCCTTGCGGTTGCCGCGCACACGGTTCGTGATGGGGATCTTACCGTGCGCGTGCCGGTGTCCGGTCCGCGAGACGAGGTCTACGCGCTCACCAATTCCTTCAACGCGATGACGGAGCAACTTGCCGAGCAGCGCAATGCCCTCATCCAGGCGAGGGAAGACGAAGAGGATCGGCGGAAGTTTGTCGAGACATTGCTGGCTGAGGTCAGCGCAGGCGTTATCCGAATGGATGGCGAGATGATCGTGACCCTGGCCAACCGGTCTGCGGCTGATGTGTTGGGTGTCGATGAGATTCTGCCGGGCCAGAGCTTGGATGCAATCGCACCATTGTTCGAACGATACGCGCGCGACACGCTTGAACGCATCGCGCCGGTCGATGCGTCGATTGATCTGAACATCAATGGCGAAGTCCGTCATATTCGCTTGAAAACAGCGCCGGACCCAGCCGGTGGTTGCGTCCTCACTTTTGATGATACGACGGGACTGGTGAACGCACAGCGGCAACTCGCATGGCGCGACGTTGCGCGACGGATCGCTCACGAAATTCGCAACCCCTTGACTCCCATTATGTTGTCGACCGAGCGAATTCGTCGCCGTTATGCCAGTGTAATTGACGATTCAGATGGGGTGTTTGACCGCTGTATCGAGACTATCCTTCGCCAGGTCGGGGATATCGGCCGGATGGTCGAGGAGTTCTCCTCGTTTGCCCGAATGCCGAAGCCCAACGTCGCGCCCTTCAACATGCGGACGCTTCTTCAAGGCGCAGGATTTTCGCAAAGCATGGTATCCCCGGATGTCGAGATCGACTTCGAAACAAATTCCGAAGACGCCATGTATCGAGGCGATGAGCGCCTTCTCGGGCAAGCCTTCGGCAATCTCCTGAAGAATGCTGCAGAGGCCATTGAGGGGCTTCCGGAAGACTCCGATATCGATGGAAACATTCGTGTCGTGTTATCGGAAGATGCAAAGGGTGTCGAAGTCACGATTGAGGACAACGGCCCGGGCTTTCCGGAAGCCGTACGAGACCGTCTGCTGGAGCCCTACGTTACGACCCGCGAGAAGGGCACAGGCCTTGGCCTGGCAATCGTCCACCGCATCATCGCTGACCATGGCGGATCTATTTCACTCCAGAACCGTCTGGATGGCCTGAACGGCGCGCGTGTGCGCGTGTGGCTGCCCGCAAGGGGTGCCGATATGGACGGCGAAGATACCCCATCAGAAAACACTCATTCCCAAAATTCTCCCTTAAATGATCGTGTAGAGGAGCCGGCACCATGGCGTTAGATATTCTGGTTGTTGATGACGAACCCGATATTCGCGAACTCGTCTCTGGCGTGCTGAGCGACGAGGGCTATTCCGTTCGAACGGCCGACACGGCAGAGCATGCAATCGAAGAAGTGCGCATACGTACGCCGCGTCTCGTTGTGCTGGATGTCTGGCTCCAGGGAAGCCAGATGGATGGCCTGTCGCTGCTCAAGTATTTGAAATCGATTGATCCCTTCCTCCCGGTCATCGTGATCAGTGGCCACGGCAACATCGAGACGGCCGTCGCGGCGATCCGGCGCGGCGCCTATGACTTCATCGAAAAGCCGTTCAAGACAGACAGGCTCCTGCACCTCATTGAGCGTGCGATTGAGTCCGCCGCGCTGAAGTATGAAAACGCGGCTTTGAGAAATCGGGCAGGCGAAGACGAACACTGGATCGGTAACAGCCAGGCGGCTGCCAATCTGCGAGCGTCAATCGACAAGGTCGCGCCCACCAATTCGCGCGTCATGATCAATGGGCCTGCCGGCGTCGGCAAAGAGCTCGCCGCCCGCCTCATTCATCGCAATTCGCTTCGCGAGGCCGGGCCTTTTGTGGTCGTGAACGCGGCGAGCATTGCGCCTGACCAAATGGAAAGCGCGCTTTTTGGAGAAGAAGACGACCAGGGTCGCACGGTGCGGGTCGGATTGTTCGAAAAGGCGCACAATGGCACGCTGCTTCTCGATGAAGTGGCGGACATGCCCCTGGGCACACAGAACAAGATTTTGCGTGTACTGACCGAACAGCGTTTCCAACGCGTCGGCGGGCGTTCAGATGTCAGCGTAGACGTGCGCGTGATGTCGGCGACGACCAAAGATCTGAAAATTGAAATCGAGGAAGGAAACTTCCGGGAAGACCTGTTCTACCGCCTGAGCGTCGTCCCGCTGAGGGTTCCGTCACTGGCGGAGCGCCGTGACGATATCGCTGATCTCGTGAGCTATTTCACGGACCGGATTTCGGACTCTTCGGGTCTGACCCCGCGTGCATTCTCTGCCGAAGCCATGGCGGTCCTGCAATCCATGGATTGGCCGGGCAACATTCGGCAACTTCGCAATGTCGTGGAACGTATTCTCATACTCTCTCCGTCGGATGCCAGTCGACCTGTGAGTGTTGACGAATTACCACGCGATACAGCCGTGGGTGCCATGCAAAATGCCAAAGGAGGTTCGGCCGAACTTGTCGGACTGTCCCTGCGTGACGCCCGCGAGCAATTCGAACGGGAATATCTTGCGCTCCAGATTACGCGGTTTAACGGAAATATCTCCAGAACTGCCGAGTTCATTGGAATGGAACGCTCTGCTTTGCACAGAAAATTAAAGGCTTTGGGCGTAGCCTCCGGTCTTTCTCGACAGGACGGCTGAATGACCGTCGAAAGGCATTAAGAGATGCGCGTTCTTATTTGCGGTGCAGGCCGCGTAGGGCACGGGATTGCCCGTCGGCTGGCGCGGGAAAAGCACGATATCACCATCATTGATGAGAACGCCGACCTTGTGGATCAGGTGTCTACGGATCTTGATGTCCGGGGTGTGACCGGCCATGCGGCGCACCCCGACGTTCTCAAGCGATCAGGCGCGGCTGACTGCGAGATGATCATCGCCGTCACGCATTTCGATGAAATCAACATGGTGATCTGCCAGATTGCCCACACGCTGTTTTCGGTTCCCTACAAAATCGCCAGGGTTCGGGATCAATCCTATATCGACCCGGCCTGGAAGAACATTTTTTCCCGCGAGGGCCTGCCGATCGACATGGTGATCTCACCCGAGGTCGAAGTGGGCGAGGCCATCCTGCAGCGCTTCCGCACGCCGGGAGCCGTGATGAGCGCGACCTTCGGCAAGGGCAAGATCAAACTTCTTGGCCTGGAAATTGATGCCAAGAGTCCGCTACTGGACACGCCAGTCGACCAGATTCGGGGACTGTTTCCGGACCTCTCCGCCCGTATCGTCGGAATCGGTCGCAACGATGCTGTCCGCGCACCCAGGGCGACCGATGTTCTCAAGCCCGAAGATCGCGCCTATATTGCCGTCCTCGACAGTCACGCAGACCGACTGACGTCGATATTCAATCGTGACAATGAGCGCCTCGACCATGTCGTCATCGTGGGCGGCGGAAACGTCGGCCTCTACGTGGCCAAGGCACTTGAGCGCGAAAGTAATATTCGTATCCGTTTGGTGGAATCCAGCGTCAAGCGTGCCGACGCGGCCGTCGCCGAACTCAAACGGACAATCGTGATCCAGGGTGACGGACTAAGTCCGGAAATTCTCGCGGAAGCCGGTGCCCCCAAAGCCGACTTCGTCATAGCGATCACCAATGACGACAAAGCGAACCTGCTAATCTGCAATCTGGCCAAGAGGGCCGGGGCCAAGCGCGCACTTGCGCTGGTCAACGCATCAGAACTGGCCGGCCTCGCTCGCGACATGCGCGTGGATGCCGTGCTTGATCCGCGCGCACTTACCGTTTCTCAAATCCTGCTCCGCATGCGCAGGGGCCGCATTCTGGGCCTGCAGTCTATCGAAGATGGATTGGCAGAAGTGGCCGAGGGGATCACACTCGAATCGTCCTCGCTCATTGGCAAGACACTTGGCTATGACGATCTTCCTGATGGTGTCACCGCCGCAGCGGTGATCCGGGACGGAAACGTCATTATTGCCGGGCCTGACGTTACCGTTCAGGCTGAAGACCATCTGATAATCTTCTATGAGGAAAGCATGGTCCGAAAAGTCGAGAAATACTTCCGGGTCAGTCCGGACTTCTTCTGACCTCATGAATTATGCGTCTATCGTTCGGGTTTTGGCGTTGACCATGCTTATTCTGGCAGGAAGCGCGCTGCTGCCGACGCTCGTTGGCGCCATCACGGGGGAGACCGATCAGGTTATCGCCTTTCTTGTCATGGCGATCGGTATCGCCGTCCTGGCCAGCAGCGTGTTGCTACTGACCCCCAAACCGGAACGAAAAGCGCGCCCGTCAGACGCCTTGGCGGTGGTGATCATCTGGTGGTTCGTGGCACCGTTCGCTGCAGCCCTGCCATTTGTGTTCGGAGTTGCCGACCGCTCGGTGCTGCATGCGATTCATGAGGCGGCATCCTGTCTTACAACAACGGGCCACACCGTCGTCTTGACGGACGGAAGTTCATGGCCTGCGAGCCTTGTTGTCTGGCGCGGCGTCTTGCACATTCTTGGCGGGCTCGCGTCGATAACCACCGCGGCGACTGTACTGGCGGCCATCAACCTCGGCGGTCCCGGGATTCACCGGACGGTTTTGTTCACCGTACCTGAAACCAGTTTTTTTGACGCGGTGCCTCGCGTCGCGCGCGCGGTATTCGCGATGATGGTCGTGTGCATGATCGTATTGCTCGGGCTTCTCATCATGACGGGCGTTTCGTTTCCCCGGGCGCTTGGAGATTCGGTGAGCGCCATAACGACAGGCTTGGTCGACCCCTACGCGTTGGGTCGACGCGCGCTTCCGCCGTTTCCCAATCTGATTCTCGGCGCTGGATTGATCATCGGAGCTCTAGGTTTAGCCGTCTGGCTGCCCCTGAAGGACCGAAAGCCTCGTACGGCGCTCATGGATCCCGAGACGCTGACGTTTTTGTTCCTGATCGCCATGTTCGCGGCACTGGTGATTCCCATCGGCGTGTCGCTCGGCGACGGAGTCGCCTGGGCCTTGTCCGACCTCTCCACCTCGGGGCTGACATTCACCAATTCACCTGTCCGGGATACAATTCCGCTTCCCATCCTTGTGCTTCCATCCCTGATCGGGGGATCGGCGCTGTCCGCAGCGGGCGGAGTGAAAATCGCGCGCCTGATTGTATTGGGGCGACGCGCCGGTCAGGAATTCCGCCAGCTTGGCTACCGGCGCTCGGTGCTGGGATTCCGCTTCAGAGACCGGGATCTTGACGAGCGCAGCGTCATTGGTGTGTGGGTCTACCTGATTGCATATATCGTTGCTGTTTTCGCCGTATTGATCGGTTTCAGCTTCCTGAACCTGCCTTTCGAAGACACGATCCGGCTCTCAATTGGAGGGCTCACCAATTCCGGGGCGCTCCTGCTCGGCCATACTGATCACTTGGACGGGGGAGCGACTAGTCTGCTTATTCTGTCGATGTTGCTCGGCAGATTGGAGATTTTGGCAGTAATTCCGGCCCTTTCACCCAGTTTTTGGCGCGGATAAGCAGTGTTCGCACTTGCACAATTGCGCCAATCCATTTAGCTCGCGACACATAACAAGAACAATAGCAGGAATGGCCATCTCCCATGTCTTCCGAGAAAAAACAAAACTTGCAGGATACGTTCCTGAACGCTGTCAGAAAATCACGTACGCCGCTGACGGTATTTTTGGTGAACGGTGTAAAACTGCAAGGCGTGGTCACTTGGTTTGACAACTTCTGTGTCCTGCTGCGCGGTGACGGCCGGCCACCTCAGCTTGTCTACAAACATGCGATTTCAACGATTGCGCCAAGCGCGCCCGTCCAATTGTTTGATGAAGAGTTGGAGGGACAATAGGTCCCCTTGAACGACAAGCTCATTGATCGTTTGCCAGAGCCAGTGATTGCCGGCGCGGTCATTCCTTGGTTTTCACCTGTAAATCGTCCGACGGAAGAGCGGATGCAAGAGACTGCCGGTCTGGTCGAAGCACTGGGCTGTGAGCTTGCATTTCTCCACGCAGATCACGTTCGAAAGGTGAACTCGTCTGTTCTCTTCTCCGGCGGTCTGCTGGACCGATTTGCCGAGGACCTTGAAGCACACAATTGCACCGTCGCAGTCGTCGATGGCGCGCTTACGCCAGTTCAGCAGCGAAATCTGGAAACACGTCTGGGAGTCAAGGTCATTGACCGGACGGGCTTGATCCTGGAAATTTTCGGGCTGCGGGCGCGGACAAAAGAGGGCAGGCTACAGGTTGAGCTTGCGAGACTTCTGTATGAGCGCTCCCGCCTGGTTCGCACATGGACTCACCTTGAGAGACAGCGCGGAGGTGGCGGGTTCCTATCGGGTCCGGGCGAAAGCCAACTCGAATCTGACCGCCGGATGCTGGACGACAAGATCGTCCGCCTGCGCCGTGACCTCGAAGACGTCCGACGCACGCGTGCCGTCCAGCGCGCCGGCAGGAAGCGGGGCGGCAAGCCAGTCATTGCGCTCGTCGGATATACGAACTCTGGCAAGTCGACGCTGTTTAACCGGCTCTCGGGCGCCAGGGTCTTCGCCAAGGACATGCCGTTCGCAACGCTCGATCCAACGATCCGCCGCATCGACCTGCCCACCCTGGGAGAGGCAGCGCTAATTGATACGGTCGGGTTTATAACGGACTTGCCAACCCACCTCATCGACAGCTTCAAGGCGACTCTCGAAGAGGCGATGCAAGCAGACCTGCTGGTTCATGTCAGGGATCGGTCCAGCGCCGCAGATGTCGAGCAGGCGAAGGACGTGGAAATCGTGCTTGCGCGGCTCGAGAAGGAGACCGGTCTTCCGCTCCCGCCCATGATTGAAGCCTGGAACAAGTCTGATGTCCTGCCGCCTGAGCGTTTCGAGGCACTCGAAATTGCGGCAAGGGGCGATACTGGTACACCAGCAGTGCTGGTGTCAGCGCTGCGCGGGCAGGGAATGGATTCCTTGCTCCATGAGATCGAACACGCCTTGCTTCGCGGGGGGCGAGACGTGGCTGTGACGTTGAGCCCTCAAGATGGGCGCGCCCGCGCTTGGCTACACAGTCATGGCGACGTCAACGCGGAAACCAACCTCAAAGATGGACGTGTCGCCCTGAGCGTTCGGCTACCGATAGAACGTGTCGGCCAGTTCCAGGCGGAGTTCCCGGATATCGGCATTGATGATTAGTCTGCCGACTTCTCGCCGCGTTTGACACGCTGCCAGTAGGCCTCCTGTTCTTCCAACCCCAGATCGGCAAAGTTCACGCCGTCTGCCGTGGCTTCTGATTCCATGGCCCGGAACCGCCTTTCGAATTTTGCATTGGCCCGGCGTAGCGCCTGTTCCGGATCAATATCCAGACGGCGGCTGAGATTGGCTGCGACAAACAGCAGGTCACCGACTTCGTCTTCGATATCGTCCCTGATTCCGGATTGAATGGCCTCGCGGACTTCCAGCGTTTCCTCGGTCAGCTTGTCGAAAATAGGCTCTGCCTCCGACCAGTCAAATCCAACACGCGCTGCACGGTTCTGCAGCTTTTCGGCCCGCATCAGGGCGGGAAGCGACATCGCAACACCATCAAGCGCGCTTGGACTTGCATGGCTTGCCTTGCGCGCGCGTTCGTCGGCCTTGATGCGCTCCCAGGCACGGGTTTGTTCAGCGGCTGAACGCTCGTCCGGCGACTCAAAAACGTGCGGGTGTCGCCGGACCATTTTGTCGGCAATTCCGTTCGTGACATCGGCGATATCGAAAGCCCCGTCTTCGGCAGCCATCTGACTGTGGAAGACGACCTGGAAAAGCAGGTCGCCAAGCTCTTCCTTCAGATCGGTCATGTCGCGACGCTCAATTGCATCAGCCACTTCATAGGCCTCTTCGATCGTATAGGGGGCTATCGTCGAGAAAGTCTGTTCGAGATCCCATGGACACCCGGATTCGGGGGTGCGCAGCCTGGTCATGACGTCGATCAATTTGAGAAAGGCGCAGGCAGAAGAGGCGGTGTCGAGGGGGGCTGTCATTGTCATCTCCTAGCGCAGCTGGTCGAAGCCAAAAAGGCGCGAGCGGACCGGCCTTGATAAACGTCGATACAATTGTGGTTTGGCGCGCCGCGCAATCACGTCATGTCTCGCTGGTTCGTTAGCGCGCAACGTATGGCCCTTGATGCTTTTGCCGTCAGCGTGGAAGAGTGTGCTGTGGATCACGCGATTCCAGGCGTATTGTCTGGATTCGCGAACCAAGTAGGATTTCTGAGCCGATGCCTTACCCTAGACGTCTGAACGAGCATCGGCAGGTGGCAGCATGTTGATCACACCTGAATGTGTTGCGCCGACTGGATGTGCTTTGGGGGAGGGGCCGGTTTGGAGCCCTTCCGAAGGCTTCCTGTGGTGGGTCGATATCAAGCGGGCAAAGCTGCACCGTTACAATCCCAAGACGGGGAATACACGGCGCTACGACCTGCCGATCCGCGCAAGCGCCATCGCGCTGCACGATGGCTGTCTTTTGATGGCAGGTGATCAGGAAATCGGTCTTTATGACCCCGCCACCGAGGCCTACGAGCGCTGGTGTAAACTTGACGCAGAGCCTGAAACGAATCGTACGAATGACGGAGGCGTGGCGCCGGACGGTTCATTCTGGTTCGGCACCATGGATGACCGCGAAAAAGATGCGCAAGGAGGCTATTTCCGCCTATCGGGAGATCGCCAGATCAGTCAGCTGCGTCTGCCGTCGGTCATGATCACCAACACGATGCAATTCTCACCGGACGGTCGGACATTCTACACGTGCGACAGTGCGGAACAGGAAATCCTGGCCTTCGACTATGACTCCGTCACCGGGGGCCTGACGGGCCGCCGTGTGTTCGCCTCGACATATGAGTTCGGCGGTTACCCGGATGGCTCGGCCATTGATTCCGAAGGCTGTCTCTGGACGTGCCTCTGGGATGCGTCCCGGGTCGTAAGATACCGTCCTGATGGCAGTGTGGACCAGGTTATTACGCTGGCTGCGCCACGACCGACGTCCTGCGCCTTTGGCGGAGACGACCTGAAAACCCTGTTCATCACGACTGCGCGTGTGGGGATGAGCTTCCCCGCACTCGATTCCCGTCCACTCTCGGGCAGCCTGTTCGCGATTTCCGTGGATGTTCCAGGATTGCCAGCCCGGCAATTTGGCGTGGCCAGCTAGGTTCCGCGCATCATGCGCATGGGATGAAGTATCGGCTCGGGGCGGAATCACCCTTGCGCGCGCCGATTTTCGGCCTCACATGCCTTCACAAATGAGCGTATGCACTTTAACCGTGGACGAGGCGGATCAAAACCGCTAACCCCCCGCCTTTCAAGAAAGTGTCGAAATGGCCGACAAGGACAAGAAAAAACGCGTTGGACCCATGACCTTTGTGCGCCAGGTGCGCGCAGAGGGGAACAAGGTAACCTGGACGACTCGCCCGGAAACGATTCAGGCGTCGATATTCGTGGTGATCATGTCCGTGCTCATCGCCTTGTTTCTGTTTGCCGCCGACACTGTCATCAGCTTGGCCGTCAAGGCGATCACTGGCCTGTAATACAGGCCGAACAACACGTATTTAAGGAGCGCGCAGGCCCTATGGCTGAAGCCAAATGGTATATCGTCCACGCTTATTCGAACTTCGAAAAGAAGGTCGCCGCCTCGATTCTCGAGCAAGCGGAGCGTAAGGGGCTATCCGACCTCATCGAAGACATTCAGGTGCCGACTGAGGAAGTGGTCGAGGTCGCACGCGGTAAGAAAAAGACCGTCGAGCGCCGCTTTTTCCCGGGCTATGTGCTTATGAAAGCGCAAATGAGTGATGACGTGTACCACTTGGTCAAGGACACGCCGAAAGTGTCCGGCTTTCTGGGTTCGGACGGGGGCAAGAAGCCGCTCCCTGTTCGCCAGCGTGAAGTTGACCGTATTCTGGGCTCGTCGACCGATTCAGCAGAAGAACGTCCACGGCCCAAGATATCGTTCGAGATTGGTGAGCAGGTCCAGGTCAATGACGGACCGTTCCAGGGCTTCGAGGGGGCTGTCGAAGAAATCGACGAAGCCAATGGACGCCTGAAGGTCACTGTATCGATCTTTGGTCGCGGAACGCCGGTCGATCTGGAGTTCGACCAGGTTGTGAAGCTCTGATTCGCGGGGATAGCAGTTTCCAGCGTCCTGATGCTTGAATCGTCGGGAATTGGGCTGTATCTCCCAACAATAGGCCGCCTTAGCTCAGTTGGTTAGAGCGCTGGTTTGTGGAACCAGAGGTCCTCCGTTCAAACCGGAGAGGCGGTACCATTCCCTACTTTCTGTCAGGTCAGCGCGACATTTCCGGCCGGATTTCACGAAATGGGAACAATCTGTTGCAATTGGGTCGCGTTGATTGAAAAACACCATGATGTTAGGTGTTCGAGTGTGTAAAATGGCTCGCAGTGCCAAATAAAAAAGTTTAACAGGAACCATGCGCAACGATGCGCGTATGAACCTGCGGTCGAGGACAATCCCGTCATTCGGCACAAGAAGGGGATCGAGTATGAAAAAAGCTCTTATGTGCGCGACAGCCGCGGCCGCGTTTGCGTCTGCTGGTATGGTCGCTCAAGCTGAGGAAGGTTGGTACGGCCGCGCCGATGCAACTTACGCGTTTGATGGTCGTCTGGACCATGATCCGGTAACTCAGGACGTCGTCGGCTCGATGGGCGGCAGCTCGGACTTGGAAGAGTCCTGGGGCGGCGATATCGGCCTTGGTTATGGCTTCGACAACGGATTTCGTATCGAAGGTGTTCTCGGATACAGCGCTGGCGACCTGAGCGTTCCAGCGAACGTCAACGGCGTCGTGCCGGGTGCCGTCTCGAACGCAGACGGTTATCTTCAGTCGACCGACCTGATGCTGAACGGCATCTATGATTTCAACCGCGCAGGCGCTTTCCAGCCCTATGTCGGTCTCGGCATCGGCGCGATTCGCGCCAAGGCCAAGGGAAGCAATCTTGCACTCGCAACAGGAACGGACCTGACTGCGATCAACGGTTTTTCCGGAACGGATACCAGCCTAGCTTATCAGGGCTTGCTCGGCTTCGGCTACAAGCTCAGCGAAAAGCTCACCATGGATGTCGGCTACAAGTATTTTGTGGCTGAGGACATGGATCTGGACGGCGTCCACGGCTACACGAACTATGAAGGCGATCTGACCAAGCATTCGGC
>NZ_JBBKXE010000189.1:0-15742 GCF_037969335.1 Hyphomonas sp.
GCCGTGTTGACGAAGACCGACACCAAAGCGTAGCGCATCGGGGTCCTGGTATCCTCGCGGGCGAAATAGGCCGGCGCCAGCACCTTGATCAGCACGAAGGCCGGCACGCCCCAGGCAAAGTGGAACAATGCACTGCCGGACTGGAAGGCATCGTCGGCCAGGAAGGCGCCGCGCACGAAAAAGGCGTCGATCAGGAAAACCGGGGCCAGCATCAGGGCCGCCGCCGCCGGCAGGGTCAACGCCATGGCGAGGCCGATGCCTTCGTCCATGGTTGCGCGGCTGGAGTCATCGTCCAATGCACGCGCGGCCCGCGACAGGCGCGGCAGGATTGCAATGCCGACCGCCACGCCGACCAGTCCGAGCGGCAACTGGTAGAGTCGGTCGGCCGCATAGAGCCAACTCTTGGCGCCGACCTCGAAACTGGCCAGCGACTGGCTGACGATGATGTTGATCTGGGTGCCGCTGGCGGCAATCGTGCCGGGCAGGGCCAGCAGCATCACCTTGCGCACGGCCGGCGTCAGGCGGGGCCAGCCGATCAGGCTGAGATGGACCTTCTGGCGGCTGACCCCCCACCAGAGCGCACCGGCCTGCAGCATGCCGGCCACGAAATAGGCAATCGAGGCGGCCTTGGCCGTGATCACCGGGTCGGTGCTCACAAAGGCCGCCGGTATGAGGCAGAGGTTCAGGATTGTCGGGACGCCCGCCGACAGGATGAATCGCTCCGACGAATTCAGGACGCCCGACAGGAGGGCGCCGAGCGCCATGAAGGTGAGATAGGGCATGGTGATGCGCGTCAGGAAGACCGCAAGATTGTAGTGGACCGTATCGTCGGCCTGGCCGCCATGGATCAGCAACAGCACCCAGGGCATGAAAACCTGCGCAAGAATGGTCAGGGCCGCCGTGGCCGCGAACAGCACCCGCATCGCTTCCTGGGCCACTACGCGGGCGGCTTCCGCGCCCTCGGCTTCCAGCGTGCGGGCATAGGTGGGCACGAAGGCCGAGGCAAAGGCGCCCTCGGCAAAGATGCGGCGGAACAGGTTCGGGAATTGCTGCGCGGTCGCCCAGGCGTCGCCAATCGGTCCGGCGCCGATGCGCGCAACCAGCAGGATGTCGCGCACCATGCCCAGAACACGGCTTGCCAGCGTGAGGGAAGATTGCACGAGTGTGTTGCGCGCGACGCTCATGCGGGATTCCTT
Source organism: Hyphomonas sp. (assembly GCF_037969335.1). Classification (GTDB taxonomy): domain Bacteria; phylum Pseudomonadota; class Alphaproteobacteria; order Caulobacterales; family Hyphomonadaceae; genus Hyphomonas. Next base: position 1,197 of record NZ_JBBKXE010000189.1, read on the forward strand.
CGATGAATTCTCAGAAACTGTCCACGGCGCGGGACCGTTTCAGTTTCCGGGCCGGCGTATGCGGCGCATCCAGTTCTTCGCGCCCAAGAACGGCGAGAAGACGGTCTTTCAGTGAATCCTTGCGCGCTTTTGTGCCCAATTTCTGGCCTTTTGCATTCTGGACGTAGAAGGCATCGAACACGCGTTCGCCATACGATCCGACATGTGCCGAATGGATCGACAGCTTCATGTCGGCCAGCACGTCGGCAACTTCGTGCAGCAGGCCCGGCCTGTCGCGTCCGCCAACGTCGATGACGGTATATTCCGCCGAGAGGTCGTCGCGGATTTGCACCGAGGGCTGGACGAGGAAGGCCGCCTCGCGGCGCCCGGCGCGTGTCTTGACGTCGCCCGTGATCGGGTTGCCCGCCAGCGCGTCCCGCATCGCCGCTTCCAGTCGCTCCATGCGCGGCGCATCGCCTGCCGCGAAAGCCGCCTTGTTATTGTCCTGCAGCATGAAAATATCGACGATCCGGCCACTCTTGCTGGTGAAGACCTGCGCCGAGACCACGTTCGCGCCGAGCCGCGCGAGGGTGCCGGCGAGGTCGGCGAACAGGCCGGTCCGGTCGGCGCCGGATACGATGATGGCGACCGCGCCGCCATCGGCGAGATACCTGTGCGCGACCGTGTCGTCATTGTCGGTCAACACGCTTGCCTGCCAGGCCAGGTCATCGGGATCGAAGCCCGTCCAGTAGGCCGTTTCCATCTCCAGCATGATCGTCGGCACGCTGCCGATCTCGTCGACCAGTGCCTTGCGGCGGCGTTCGGCGCGCGCTTCAAGCTCGGCGTGCACGCCGGCTTCGTCCGTGCGTCCGCCGCGCAGCGCCGCCGATGTATTATTGTAGAGATCGGCCAGCAACTGGCCCTTCCAGGCGTTCCATACGGCCGGCCCGACGGCCTTGATGTCGGCCACGGTGAGAATGTAGAGCAGGCGCAGCCGTTCCAGAGACCCGACGAGTTCGGCGAATTGTGCCACCGTGCGCGGATCGGAAATGTCCCGCTTCTGGGCCGTTTCGCTCATTTCCAGGTGGTGTCCCACCAACCAGGCGACGAGTTCGGTTTCGGCTTGCGGCAGGCCTAGGCGTTCGCACGCCCGGGTCGATGTCTTCGCGCCCTCGATCTGCTGGTCGCCTTTGCCCTTGCCGGTGTCATGCAACAGCATGGCCAGGTACAATGCCCGGCGGTTTTCCAGCAGCGGGAACAGTTCGGAGACCAGCGCGACCCGGTCGCGGCGCCCGTGTTCCATGTCGGAAATGTGGGCGACCGCGCGAATGGTGTGCTCATCCACCGTATAGTGATGATACATGTTGAATTGGGTCTGGGCCACGATGCCGCCGAATTCCGGTATCAACCGGCCAAGCAGGTCGGACTCGTTCATCCAGCGCAGCACCTGTCCCGGGCGGTCGCCACCCATGATGGCTTCCAGAACCAGTCGCCTTGCTTCGGGCTGCTCGCGAACTGACTCGTTGATGCCGCGCAGGTTACGCGTCAGCGCCGTCAGCGCGTCCGGATGGATATCCTTGCCTTCGCGTCGTGCGATCGTGAACAGGCGCAGCATGTTCAGCGGGTCGGTTTCCATCACGTCTTCGCTGGTCACGTTGATGCGGCCATTGTCGAGCGTGAAGCCCGTCTCCGCCAGCGCCTGGGGCGCGCGGACCGGCAGGAAGCGGCGCAGGCCCTCGGGCTTTTTCTTGTGGTCGGCTTCCAGTTTCGCTGCGAGAATCCGCGTCAGGCCACCCACATCCTTGGCGATCAGGAAATAGCGCTTCATGAAACGCTCGACGCCCTGCTGTTCGCCGCGGTCGCGATAACCCATGCGCGAGGCGATCTCGGGCTGCAGGTCGAAGCCGAGACGCTCTTCAGGCCGTCCGGTCACGAAGTGCAGGTGGCAGCGCACCGTCCAGAGGAATTTCGCGGCCCGGATGAAGACTGCGTATTCATGGTCGGTAAACGGACCATTGCGCATCACGTCTTCCAGCGTCGTGCCGCCATATATGTGCTTGGTGATCCAGTAGAGCGTCTGCAGGTCGCGCAGGCCGCCCTTGCCTTCTTTCAGGTTCGGCTCGACGACATAGCGTGCATCGCCGTGCCGGGCATGGCGCGCGTCGCGCTCGGCCAGCTTGTTGGCAATGAACTGGGCGTCCTTGCCCTTCACGGCCTCCTTCTGGAACAGCTCGAACATGTCGGTGGCCAGCACTTCGTCACCACAGATGAACCGGGTGTCCAGCATCGATGTCTTGATCGTCACGTCTTCGGCGGCCAGTTTCACGCACTCGTTCGGCGTGCGGAACGCATGGCCGACTTTCAGGCCCATGTCCCACATCGCGTAGAGCATGTATTCGATCACGCTCTCGGTGTGCGGGCTGGCCTTGTAGGCGCGCAGGAACAGGAGGTCGGTATCCGACGACGGCGCCATCACGCCGCGTCCATAGCCGCCCGTGGCGACAATCGCGATCCGCTCGGCCTCGGTGGGGTTGCGGGCGCGAATGACGTGCGTGGTCGTATAGTCATACAGTGCATGGATGACTTCATCCTGCACCGCGCACAGGAGGCGCGCCGTATCCAGCCCGTCCGCGCCCTGCTGCAGGCGTTCCTGCGCGATCATGCGCCCGCGAAACAGGGCCGCGTGCAAATGGTCGATAGCAACCTTCCGGGCCACCTGCGGGTCGCCGAGATTGTTCTGGGCTGCCGCCGTCAGCTTCACCCGCAGTGCACGCCCGTCGATAATATTGGAAATCCGCCAGCGCCCGGGCCGCCGTTTTGATGGGCTGCGTGTCTCGACAAGGCTGGGCGCTTTGGGGGCAGGGGTCGACGTATCGGTCATGCAATTCCTATAGCAGGTCAGGGCCTGCGGACTATCACCGCTTTTCAGGCGCCATTGGCAAGCTGCGCGACTGTTTTACCACGCCATAAGCGAAACTGGTCTCGATTGAGGCAATGCCGGGTATTTTCTGGATCGTCTGGCGCACCAGTTGTTCATAATCATCCAGGCTGCGGGCCACGATGCGCAACTGGTAATCCTCGCTGCCGGTCATCAGGTAGCAGTCAATCACCGCGGCGGTTTCCGCGATCCGCTCCTCGAAGCGCCGCACCGTCTCATCGGAATGATTGATCAGGCGGATACGCACGAAGCCCGTGATCGGGAACCCGCAGGCCTTCTCGTCCACCAGCGCCGTATAGCCCGTGATCACCCCGGCAGCCTCCAGGTTGCGCACGCGGCGCAGGCAGGGCGAGGGCGACAGGCCGACGAGGGTCGACAATTCCTGGTTCGTCAGGCGGCCGTCACGCTGCAGCGCGCTCAGAATCTTGGCATCAGTTGCATCCATACCGCACTCTATTGGCAGAATCTGCCAATTTGCAATGTTTTTCAGGCAGGAATAGGCGAAACCTGCTGGGCGGTCTGTGCTATACTGGCGCAAACACAGGAGATACGCCCATGGCCTATGATTCCTCGCGCCCGCTTGGCTTTGCCACCCGCGCCATCCACCACGGTTACAATCCGGCGGACAATGCCAACGCACTGACCCCGCCGCTGCATCTCACCTCCACCTTTGCCTTCGAGACGGCCGAGCAGGGCGGCGCCCTGTTTGCAGGCGAAGCCGAGGGTCACATCTATTCGCGCATTTCCAACCCCACGGTTGCGCTGCTCGAATACCGCATCGCCAGCCTCGAGGGCGCCGAAGCCGGCCTCTGCACGGCGTCCGGCATGGGCGCCATCTCGGCGACGATGTGGACACTGCTCAAACCCGGCGACGAGGTGATCACCGACAAGACGCTCTATGGCTGCACCTTCTCCTTCATGCGCGACGGCCTCGCCCGCTTCGGCGTCAAGATTACCCATGTCGACCTCAGTGATCCGGAGCACCTGAAAGCTGCGATCAGCGACACAACCCGCATCGTCTATTTCGAAACCCCCGCTAACCCCAACATGCGCCTCGTCGACATCCGCGCCGTGTCTGACATCGCCCATGCCGCGGGTGCCCTCGTTGTGGTCGACAATACCTATGCCTCGCCCATGCTCACCCGGCCCGTCAGCCTCGGCGCGGATTTCGTGCTTCACTCGGCCACCAAATACCTTGGCGGCCATGGCGACCTTGTCGCTGGCGTGGTTTGCGGCCCGGCCGAAGCGATCCACGAGATCCGCATGGTCGGCGTCAAGGACATGACCGGGTCCGTCATGGCGCCGTTCAACGCCATGCTGGTGATGCGCGGCCTGAAGACGCTGCAGCTGCGCATGGCCCGTCATTGCGAGAGTGGCCTCAAGGTCGCCGAATGGCTTGAGGCCCAGCCCGGCATTGCCGCCGTTTACTATCCGGGCCTGCCGAGCCACCCGCAGCACGAGCTTGCCAAACGCCAGATGCCCGGCTTCGGCGGCATGATCGCGTTCGAGCTCGAAGGCGGTTACGATGCGGGCATAGCGATGATGAATCGCCTGCAGCTCATCACCCGCGCCGTCAGCCTCGGTGACGCCGAAACCCTGATCCAGCACCCCGCCAGCATGACCCATTCGACCTACAGTCCCGAAGAGCGCCAGGCCCACGGCATCAGCGACGGGTTGGTGCGCCTATCGGTGGGGCTGGAAGATGTGGCAGACCTGCTGGAAGACGTGGCGCAGGCGCTCGGAACGAACGCGCGTTAGCCCACAACCACGTTCTCGTCGCCGAACCAGAGCGGCGAGTTCGCAAGATCGATGAATTTCTTCTCGTCCGCGAGCAGTTCCGCGCCGGCTTTCGCCGCCGCCTCGCTCGTATTCGCCGCCATCGCGTCTGCGCTTTCGAACCATAGTTCGGCCACGCCGTCATAGGCGTCCGGTGCCCCGCGTGACGCGGCGATGCCTGCATTGAGCGCGTCGTGCCCTGCATGCACCTGCACGTATCGCAATATGCCCAGCGTCTTGGCATGTTTCGCCACCAGCGGCGCATGCTGCTCGCGCCAATAGGTCTGGAAGTCCTCCCGGCTGAGATGGGGCAGGCGGCGAAGGCAGAAACTGAGCTTGATCATGGCCCAAGCCTATTGACGCCGCCGCGCCCTGTCGACCGGAATGCGTCCACCTGCCGCTACGACAGGGTTGGCAGGCAAGCGCGGCCCGCACACAACCGGTTCAGTATATCGCGTGAACATGTTTAAACGCGCGCAACCAAACATTTTGAGGAGGTTCACCAGTGGAATTCAAGGACGTGGTCATGGGCCGGCGCAGCATACGCGGCTACCAGAAGAAACCCGTGCCACAGGCACTGATCCGCGAAGTGCTGGAAATGGCCATCCGTGCGCCCACCTCGCTGAACACCCAGCCATGGAACTTCTATGTTGTTGCCGGCGATGTGCTCGACAAGATCCGCGCAGGCAATGTCGAACGCAATCTCGCTGGCGTGCCGCACTCGCGCGAGTTCCGCCTCGGCCCGGACTATGCCGGCGTTCACCGCGAGCGCCAGATCGGCATCGCGATCCAGCTGTTCGAGGCCATGGGCATCGAGCGCCACGACAAGGAAGCGCGGATGGACTGGGTGATGCGCGGCTTCCGTCAGTTCGACGCGCCGGTCTCCATTGTCATCACCTATGACAAGTCGATTCAGGGCAGCGATGTCGCGCCATTCGATTGCGGCGGCGTGGTCAACTGCCTCGTCAATGCGGCCTGGTCGAAAGGCCTCGGCTGCGTGATCAACTCGCAGGGCATCATGCAGTCGCCGGTCGTGCGCGAATACGCGCAAATCCCTGACGACCAGGTCATCCAGACCTGCGTCGCCATGGGCTGGCCCGATGACAGCTTCCCCGCCAACGCCGTTGTCTCGACGCGTAAATCCGTCGATGAAGCGGCGACCTTTATCGGGTTCGACGACTGATCGGCGACGATTTCGCCAACGCCTTGACGTGACCTGCAGGTCGCGCGCTGTTACGATGCCGAAAACACGGGAGCCGCTCATGCCGAACACACTGGAACTCAACCGACGCCACCTGATGATGGGCGCTGGCCTCGCTGCAACCGCCTTCGCCGCTGGTGCAACGCAGGCGCAGGCCGAAGCCGATGCCTCCGCGCCGGACCTCACCGGCAAGTCGATCCTGATCACCGGCTGTTCGTCGGGCTTTGGCCGTCTCGGCGCAGAACATTATGCCCGCCTTGGCGCAAAAGTGTTTGCCACCATGCGCAACCTGCCGCGTCCGGAGGCGGACGAATTGATCGCCCTCGCGGCCAGCGACAATCTCGACATTACCGTGATTGAAATCGACGTCACCTCGGATGAACAGGTCGCGGCTGGCGTCGCCGAGGCGCTCAGCGTTGCGGGTGGCGCGGTCGATGTCCTGATCAATAATGCGGGCATTGCCTATGCGGGGCCGATCGAAGTCCAGGACATGGACGCCACGCAGCATATCTTCGATACCAATGTCTTCGGGCCGCAGCGGATGATCCGCGCCGTGCTGCCGGCCATGCGCGCCGCAGGCAGGGGGCAGGTCTTCAACATCGCGTCCCAGCTCGGCCGCGTCATCGTCCCGGGCTACGCGCATTATTCGCCGACCAAGTTTGCCCTCGAAGCGCTCAGCGAACAGCTGGCCTATGAGACCGTGACGCAGGGCATTGAAGTCACGATCATCGAGCCCGGCGGCTATCCGACCAGCATTTGGGAAAACCAGGTCGCTCTCTCGGCCGCGCTCAAGGCCCGGCTACCGGAAGAATTGCTCGCAGCCTATCCGCAGATGACGGCTTCCATGGGCGACGACAATGGCGGTGGCGGCGGCGGTACGGATCCGATGGACATTCCGCGCAACATTGCCGAGATCATCGCCATGCCAGCCGGCAAGCGTCCCTTGCGCCGCGCGGTGCACCCGGTGGCCCGGCCGCAGGAGGCGATCAACGCCGTCTCCGCCCGGCAGCAACTGGCCATGCTCGGCAACTCGCCCTACGGCCCGCTGGTCAAGGCCGTACTGGACTAGCGCCCGTCAGCCGACGCGCCGCCCGTCCGCATCAATCAGAAGCGTGCCGTCTTCCTTGTGCAGCGGCCCCGGCGGCAGCGTCTCCAGCAGGTCGAGCACGGCCTCGCTGGGGCGGCACAGGCGCACGCCTTTGGGCGAACAGACGATGGGGCGGTTCACCAGCACCGGCGCCTCCAGCATCGCGCTGAGGATCGTCTCGTCATCGACGCCCGGCTCCAGCAGGCCAAGTTCCGCAGCAGGCGACCTGGTTTCCCGCAGCGCCTCGCGCGCGGTGAGTCCGGCAGCGGCGAACAGGCCGAGCAATTGGGGCCGCGTCCAGCCTGTCTTCAGGTAGTCGATCACGACAGGCTTTGCGCCGCTGGCTTCGATCATCGCCAGCACGTTGCGCGACGTGCCGCAGTCAGGATGGTGATGAATGACGATCATATGAGGCAGCCTGTTTCAGGTTTTTCGTTTTATGGAGCCGGTCAGATTGGCGGCGTCGGCAACCGTGTTGGAAATCGTTCCGAACTTGCGGATATTCTTGTGAAGCAGGTCGAGGCGATGGTCGGATTCATCGGTATCCACGATGATCTCGTATTCGACTGACACGATCTTTGGCGGCGCGTCCTGCCGGACGCCGTGCAAGTTGATGCTGACCCCGCGCAACTTGAAATCGAGGAGTGGTGTGACCCGCTCGATGCCCTTCAGCATGCAGGCTGCGATCGAGGCGAGAAACAGCTCGGCCGGATTGAAGGCATCCACGCGGCCCGACAAATCCGTATCGATGGTAAGGGCGGCCTCCTTGGCCCGTGCTTCACCGCCATGCGCGTCGATCCTGCGCGCGGTGACAGAGTATTCACGCATGAGCGGGCTCCGTTCCTTCCACGAGATATTCTTCGTTTTTGTCATCAGGCATCAGGGCCAGTTCGGCCTGCGTGAGGCGCGCATAGATCTCGATCAGATTGCCGTCGGGGTCCTTCAGCCACAGCTCGTGCAGGGGTGTGCCTCGCCACGTCGTGCGCGGCGGCTTGAAGACTTGGGCCCCCATTCCGAGGGCACGGTCATACGCCTCAACCACGCCGGCCTTCGACCCGACATCCATGCCCAGATGGTAGAGCGTGTCATGGTGCAGGGTCTTGCCATCCGACACCAGCAGGACAAAGTTCAGGTTCAGGTCCGGGCGCAGGAATGTCGCAAACCGGTGCGTCCAGTCCTTCGGCCAGATACCGAGCAGCCAGCTGTAGAAACGGGTACTCCGCGGCAGGTCACTGACCCGGATACTCGCATGGAACTCCTGTGCATCCGGTCCCGGGGGCACATCCAGCAGGCCGTCGAGTATCGCGAGACGCATATCGATTCTGTCCCGCGCCGCCGCAAACCGGGTACGGAAGTCTTTAGGTGTCAGGTTGGGATCATCGCTCGCCGGGTCATCGATCGGCCAGTGCAACCGGTTGGTCGTGCCCGGCAGCCACGGGCAGACTTCCTCGGCACAAAGCGTGATCACATAATCGAAGTCGGCGGCATTCATGCCCTCGACCGGTTTCGACGTGTGCGCGCTGATATCAATGCCAATGTCCGCCATCGCCTCAATGGCGAACGGGTTGGGAACCGTCGGTTGCGATCCGGCGCTCGCCACCTCGGCGCGGTCACCGAAGCGGCGGCGTGCAAGCCCCTCGGCCATCTGGCTGCGGGCCGAATTGGCGACACAAAGAAACAATATCCGCATGAGACGTATCCTTCAGTGTTCCGGAAAGCTGTTGCGGGTGCGGTTGGCGAAGGCCACCAGTGACAGCATCACCGGCACTTCCACAAGCACGCCCACCACGGTTGCCAGCGCCGCGCCGGAATTCAGGCCAAACAGGCTGATCGCCACGGCAACTGCCAGTTCGAAAAAGTTCGACGTCCCGATCATGGCGCAGGGCGCGGCCACATTGTGCGGCACTTTCCAGAGCCAGGCCGCGCCATAGGCAATCGCGAAAATGGCATAGGACTGGATCAGGATCGGTACCGCGATCAGGGCAATGACCAAAGGCCGGTCAATGATCACCTGTCCCTGGAACCCGAACAGCAAGACGACCGTTGCCAGCAACCCGACCACGGAGGCCAGCTTGATCCGGTCCATGAACCCCGTCACCGCTGCTTCGCCGCCGCGCGCCATCAGCATCCGGCGTGTCGCCATGCCCGCAATCAGCGGGATCACGACATAAAGCGCGACTGACAGGATCAGCGTCTCCCACGGCACGGCAATGTCGGTCACGCCCAGCAGGAAAGCGACCAGCGGCGCAAAGGCGAACACCATGATCGCATCGTTCACGCTCACCTGCGCCAGCGTGTAATTTGGATCGCCCTTGGTCAGCTGCGACCAGACAAACACCATCGCCGTGCACGGCGCCGCGCCCAGCAGGATCAGCCCGGCAATATAGCCCTCGGCATCCGCCGCCGGAATGAAACCGGCAAACACATGCTTGAAGAACAGCACGCCCAGCGCCGCCATCGTGAACGGCTTGATCAGCCAGTTGACCACCAGCGTGATGATCAGCCCCTTCGGCTTCTCGCCGACGCGGGCAAGGCTGGAGAAGTCCACACCGATCATCATCGGCCACACCATCGCCCAGATCAGGATGGCGACCGGGAAGTTCACATTGGCATATTCCATCCCCGCCAGCGTCTGGAACAGGCCGGGCACGACCAGGCTCAGCCCGATGCCGGCCGCGATCGCAGCGGCGACCCAGACCGACAGGTAACGTTCAAATGCACCCATGATTCTAGCAGCAGCTTGAGGTGGCGTCGGGCGTCGGTGCCGGGCGACAGGCCCGCTCAACCGCCATGCCGGTCGGTGTCGCGGCAAGGCGTCCGTCCGCTATTTCGGGTCCGCCGCCATACACCGCGCTGTCGCCGGTCGTGTGGAACACTTCCCACGCCACGCCGGACGGGTCGTTGACCCAGCTCTTTTCAGACTTGGCATAACAGCACGTCGTCGCGCCTTCCTCCAGAACCGAGGCGTCGGCGCGCTCAAGGCGGGCATAGACATCGGCCAGTTCGTCGCTGGTCTCGACCTGGATGCCGAGGTGTTCGACGCCCGCCGCCGCGCCGCGCTGGCTGATCGCCAGGTTGACGCGCGGATCGTCGAGCATCCACTTGGCATAGTCGGATTTCACCACGGTCGGCTCAGCCGAGAACAGGGTCGAATAGAAAGCGACAGACTGCGCCAGGTCGTCAACAGCGATGTGTACATGCAGGCGTTTCATGGGTTTTTCCTATGGTTTGAAATCAGCAACAGGCCGAGCGGGCCATTTCCAGAACGGGCGCGCAAACGTCTTCGCGGCCCTCACAGCAATCCTCCATCAGGAACACGATCAGGCCACTGATGGCGTCGAAATTGGCAGAATAGATGATCGACCGGCCTTGCCGTTGCCCGGTCACCAGTCCCGATTGGGACAGGATGTTCAACTGCGCCGACAGCGTATTCGGCGGCACGTTCAGGGCGCTGGCAATATCGCCGGCGGGCAGGCCGTCATGCCCCGCTTTTACCAAGAGGCGGAACACGGCCAGGCGGTTTTCCTGCGCCAGGGCGGAGAGTTGCGAAAGGGCGGCTTTTGTTTCCATAATTCCAATATCGTGGAATTATTGAATTGAGTCAACCGTCTTTTTGGTGCCTTGCCGCGGCGCGCCGTGTTGCACCCGGCCTCGCCACCTGCTTGATGGTGCCCATGCAAACGCTTCTGCCCCTCGCATCTGAAATCGGGATGCTGCTCAAGGCCCGCCGGGAAACTGTCGCGGTCTCTGAATCCTCGTCCGGCGGGCTGATTTCCGCCGCCCTTCTCTCGGTGCCCGGCGCCTCGGCCTATTATCGCGGCGGCGGCGTCATTTACACGCCTCAGGCCTTTCGCGGCCTGATGGATCTGGGCCGGGCCGATATGCCCGATGGCATGCGCTCCTCGACCGAGCCCTATGCCTGCCTGCTGGCACGCACGATCCGCGAAAAGCTCGATGCCGACTGGGGCCTCTGCGAAACCGGCGCCTCGGGGCCGGACGGCAATGGCTATGGTGATGCCGCCGGCCATACATGCGTCGGCCTCGCCAGCAACGGGGCAGGCGGGCCGCAGGAAATTTCCCGCACGCTGGAAACCGGCTTGGCTGACCGCGAAGCCAATATGCGCCATTTTGCTGTCGAGGCGCTCAGCCTCCTGCACGAGGCGCTGGTCTAGGCCTCGCCCCTCCACTCACGAAGGAACGCCGCTCATGAACAATGCAGACCAGGTCGAATACTGGAACGGCCCCGCCGGCCAGAAATGGGTCGACCAGTCAAACCGGCTCGACGCCATGCTGGCGCCCTTCGCCGACAAGGTCATCGCGGCGGCGTCCCTGAAGCCCGGTGAGTCTGTCATGGATATTGGCTGTGGCGCGGGCGCACTCACCCTGCGCGCGGCGGCCAAAATTGGCGCGGCGCACGGTGCACTCGGCGTCGACGTCTCCGCCCCGCTGGTCGAACTCGCCCGATCCCGTGCGGCTGAGGCCAAGTTGGCTGCCCGGTTCGAACTGGCCGATGCCAGCGCGTTCACCGCACCTGATCCTGCCGACATCATCATCTCGCGTTTCGGCGTCATGTTCTTCGAAGATCCCGCCGCCGCCTTCGCCAATATCCGTCAGTCTGTGAAACCGGGCGGCCGGCTAGCTTTCATCTGCTGGCAGGGCCTCAGCGGTAATGACTGGGCCCTGGCGCCCCTCAAGGCGGCGATGCCCTTCCTCAAGGAGGCGCCAGCCCCCGCCGACCCGACCGCCCCCGGACCGTTCGCCTTCCAGGACAAGGACCGCGTCGCGGGCATCCTGTCAGACGCCGGATGGAAAAATGTCGCGATCGAACCGGCGGAACAGGCGATCGTCCTGCCCGGCGACGACACCGAGTCCACGGCAAAATTCATGATGCAGCTCGGCCCGCTCTCCCGCCTCCTCGCTGCACAGGGCATAGACGAGGCGCTGGTCGAAGCCGCCCTGATCTCCCTGATGCAGGACCACAAAACCCCCAACGGCCGCATCGCCATGAAGTCCGCCTGCTGGATGGTCAGCGCCGACAATATCTGAACGTCCAGACCGGAGTACGACCATGTCGATTGATCAGGAGGTCGCCCATCAATACCGGCATGGCAGCTTGCTGGGCGCGATAGAGGCCGGCCTCGCCCACCAGGGCAAGTCGCCTGCAGACGTGACAATCGAGGATCTCGCCCCGGTTGACGAGTTCCATGTCGGCGGGCGCCTCGCCAGCACCCATTTCCTTCAACAGCTGGATATTGCCCCCGATGCGCACCTGCTCGACATCGGGTGCGGGCTTGGCGGCGCGGCCCGGTTCACCGCCGACCAATATGGTGCGCGGGTAACGGGGATCGATCTGACGGCCGAATAGCTCGAGGCCGGGCAGGCGCTGTGTGGATGGCTCGGTCTCGAAGACAGGGTCAGTTTGCGTGAGGAAAACGCGCTGTCCATGTCCTTTCCGGACGCCATGTTCGACGGCGCCTACATCATGCATGTCGGGATGAATATCGAAGACAAGGCCGCCCTCTTCGCAGAGGTTTTCCGTGTGCTCAGGCCGGGCGCCCGGTTCGGCATCTATGACATCATGCGGACAGGTCCGGGTGAGCTCGCCTATCCGGTCCCGTGGGCGGGCAGCCCCGCAACCAGCTTCCTTGCCGATACCGATACCTACAAGACGGCCATGCAGGCCGCAGGATTTGTCGTGTCGGACGAAACCAGTCGCCGTGACTTCGCTTTGGAGTTTTTCCGCAATGTCCGCGTCGCCAATCAGGCGAATGGGGGTCCGCCACCGCTCGGCCTTCACACGCTGATGCAGCACACAGCCGCGGCAAAGGTCGGGAACCTGGTGAAGAACATCTCCGCCGGCCTCATCGCGCCCGTAGAGCTCATCGCGACAAAGCCCTGACGACGAAGATGCAATTGTGGAACCTGAACCGCTTGACCCACCGCTCAGCGCCGATGATCGCTGCCAGATCGTGCGCGATGATTTCCTTGCGCTGACCCAGTCCGAGATCGGCTTCCACGCGGCCAATCCCGGAGGCCAGTACCACGCCATCCTGATCGATATCGATCACACGCCCGCAAGCCCGCCTGAGCGACTTGCGGTCATCACTTCAAGCAGGCTTTCATCTCGGTCCCTAACCAGCACCCGGATTTATCGCGCCCCAGTCGCGTTCCGGGCGCTAATCGAAAGGTTGCCACATCGGCACCGATGACCTGGTCCTGGCGCCAATAAACGGCGAAACGATCCTTGGAATAACCGGCTCCGATCAGATCGAAACTTTCCCGGTCCTGCAAGGGCAGCTTGAACACCGCGAAGTAGACGCATTTGCTATCCGCGCTGAAATCACCGTCTTCGCTATCAACGGGCTGGAAGGTCGCGACGTCACATGGGACAAATCGGGACCCGCCGGAATAGGCGGCCGCTTTGTCGACTGCGAGTTGAGGGCCGATCAGCCTGAAGGTGGCGCCATCTGCGCCGTCGATCGGCTCAGTTCCGTACCATACGCCTGTATCATCAGTCGCCAGAATATTGCTGATGGCAGTAAAAGATGCCGGGTCGGTCCCCGTTACCGCGATACCTTCGAAATACCCACGGTGATCATCTTTGCCCCAGGACGCAAAAGCCAGCGCTTCAAAAGTGACCTGGTTCGCCGCTGTCTTGCGTTCCAGCTTTTCAAAGCTCGGATGTGCCGACGAGCCGGGATAGGAAATCCAGTACACACCATCTTTCCGAACCTCGTAGCGTTCGCCCGCAATCGAAGCACAACCGACCAACAGTCCAAGGGCCAGGCTGAGCAGTGCGCCAAACGCGATGATGCGATTCAAGGCGTCATTTAGATACGTCATTTTTTCGGCATCCAGAGTAGCGAGAAATAGGTCCCATCGTCGTCGCGAAAGGCCACGTCATCGAGTAACCAAGTGTCACCAATCGCCCGAAAGGTATATTTGTAGGAACGGACATAGCCGATTGTGTTGGTGTGGGATGTCGTAACCTGTCCGGTATTAGTGCTGAGTTGAATGTTCAGAATGACTTCGTGGTCGTTGCTGTGCTGGGGCTCGCTGCTGATCACTGCGCCGTAGGCGGTCCGACCTGGGACACAGTGACGCCGCAACAGCGCCGCCCAGTCGCGGTCGATGATGTCCATTGATGGATTGGTTCCTGTCGTCTCGACGGCGGCAGCATTCCAGGCTTCATAATCCGCTATGAACTGTCGCGTTTTCTCGGCGAGCAGTTTCGCGGTGGCGGTAACGGGTATGTAGGAAGAAATTGGAAGCGATGGCGCGGCGCCAAGGCCCCGATCGGATAAGGCATTGCGCGTCGTCGGCTCGACCGCGACAGAGGCGCATGAGGTCGCCAATAAAGACAGAGCTCCGACAACCATTTTTTTCAAGATTTGTTGCTTTCAGGAAGGCATGCCCATTTTACACTATCGGCTTCAGCCAACAAATGAATTTTGCGAGGCGGACCGGTCTTTCCGGCAGGCCGGCGCGACGGTCTGCCAGTGAGCGCAGCACATTCCACCTGCGCTACACAAACTTATCCACCCCCCACCGTACCACCCCTATAC
>NZ_JBBKXE010000190.1:0-5781 GCF_037969335.1 Hyphomonas sp.
GCGTCAGGCTTTCCCGGCGAAGCACTGCCTCCGGCAGCGAGCAGTCGGGCGGCCTCTTCCGGCGAAGGCAGGCTGCTGGCGGCGGCCAGGCGCAGGACAACCATGTTGAGCGCCGTCGCCGTATCGGGCGCCGTCTGCAGGTCGTTGAAGCCGGAGAGCAGTATCTGCCAGCAGCGGGACGCCTGCGCGGGCGTCAGCTTCTGGGCCATGGCCTGCGTGCGCGCGGCCCAGTCAGCCGGGCCGCCGGGATCATAGTCGCCGCCGGTCGCCTGTGCGACGGAGACGTCGGCGGCAATATCCATCAGGTCTTTCAGGATCACGGCGGGGTCGGCCCCGGCATGGACCTGTTCGCGGATCTCGGTGAGGGCGTCTTTCGCGTCACCGTTGATCGCGAAGCTGAAGGCATCGAGCAGGCGGCCCCGGTCGCCGAGGCCGAGCATGTCTCGCACGGCGGCGCCGCTGACTTCGCCGCCATCCATGGTCTGGACGATGGCCTGGTCGAGGATCGAGAGCGCGTCGCGGACCGAGCCTTCGGCGGCGCGGGCGATGAGGGCGAGGCCTTCCTCGGAGACTTTCGCGCCTTCGCGATCGGCAATGCGTTTGAGGTGGGCGGCAAGCTCGACCGAGTCGAGGCGCTTGAGGTCAAACCGCTGGCAGCGCGACAGGACCGTGACCGGCACCTTGCGGATCTCCGTGGTGGCGAAGATGAATTTCACATGCGGCGGCGGCTCTTCCAGCGTCTTCAGCAGCGCGTTGAACGCGGCCGTCGACAGCATGTGCACCTCATCGATGATGTAGACCTTGTAGCGCGCCGAGACGGGGGCGTAGCGGGCCCCGTCGAGCAGGTCGCGCATGTCGGCGACGCCGGTGCGGGAGGCCGCATCGAGTTCCAGCACGTCCGGATGGCGGCTGGCCATGATGGCGTCGCAATGGTCGCCCGGCGGGTCGAGATGGATCGACGGGCCATCGGCGCCTTCGCGGCTGTAGTTCAGGCCGCGCGCGAGCAGGCGGGCCGTGGTCGTCTTGCCGACGCCGCGCACGCCGGTCAGCATGAAGGCATGGGCGATGCGGCCCGTGTCGAACGCATTCGAAAGCGTGCGGACCATGGCCTCCTGGCCGATCAGGTCAGTGAACAGGCGCGGGCGGTATTTGCGGGCGAGAACCTGGTAGGCTGCCGGTTTCGCGGACGGGTCCTCGTCTCCGAACATGGAGAAGGTCTGGTCGTCGCGCTCGGGGATTTCGGATTCGCTCATTGCGGCGACTTTAGCGGGTTCGGCAGGACCGGGGCAAGGAAACAAAGCAAGGCTCAAAGCGAGCGCTGCGCATCCCCTTTTCAGGCCGGGTCGATCAACCGGTCGCGAATCGCCGCCTGCATCGCGTCATCCACGAAAAGCGTGTCGGAGAGATAGGCGTCGATCGAGCCGGAATTCTCCGTGATCGTGGCGACCGCTGTTTCGAGATAGTGCAGGCGAACGCCGAGGAAAGGCCGGTAGACTTCGACATCATGGTGCTTGCCCAGCATGTCGTTGAAATATTTCGCGGCATCCGGAAGGAAGAGCGACACGTTCACGGCCTCGTTGGTGAGGTTATAGTCGGTGCGGATATCGTCCTCGCCGACGCCGAGCACGTGATGGGTCAGCGCGCACAGGATGCCGGTGCGGTCCTTGCCGGCGGCGCAATTGACGACGCCCGCCGCATCGCCCTCGAGGCCGGCCAGATGCCGGAACCAGTCTGAGAACAGCTCGGTATGGTGAGGCTTGTAGGGAGCGAGCCGGTAATAGTCGTTCATCCAGCCATCGGCGGAGTCGGCATCGACCTCGAGCTGCGTCAGGAAGCGGGTATGGGGCGCGTCCGTTTCGCGGCCGCCATCATGCGTGAGCGTATTGGGGGCCGACCATTTTCCGGGCTGCTTCTCGCGCTCGTCGGGACGGCGCAGGTCTGCCTGCAAGTGGATGCCGAGATGGGCAATCTTTTCAAGGTCGGCTTCGGAGGCTTCGGCATAATGTCCGGAGCGAAAGAGAAGGCCGCGCTTTACATTGCCGCCATGACGCGAGGCATAGCCGCCGAAATCACGGAAATTGCGGACGCCGTCGAGGGGGAGAATGCGATTGTTCATGAGACACGAGCTAGCGCGGGATGGCGTGATCGTCCAGAGCGAATGGCGTATACCAGCAGACGGCCTTTCCTGCCCTTGATCTGAATCACGCATGCGCGGAACGAATTGTGACTTCCTGCGTTGTTACAAAAGCAATATAATCTGCCTAAACAGGAGACTCCCCTATGGCAAAATTCCGTTCCGCCCTGCTCGCTGCATGCCTCGTCATCGGCACGCCCCTGGTGACCACCGCCTGCACAAGCATGCCGGATGAGGTGAGCCGCCAGGATATCGATTCACAGAGCACGCAGGCACTCAATCGCCTGATCTCTGACAATTCGGCCGCCAAGGCCATCGCCGCAAAATCGCGCGCCGTTCTGATCTTCCCATCGATCGTGAAAGCCGGTCTCGGAGTCGGCGGCGCGTATGGTGAAGGCGAAATGCGCAAGGGCGGCGTCGTGCAGGACTATTACAGCACGTTCACCGGCTCGTGGGGCCTGCAGGCCGGCGCGCAACAATACGGCTATGCCGTGTTCCTGATGAATGATGACGCCGTGAAATATGTCTCGGATTCCGATGGCTGGGAAATCGGCGTCGGCCCGACGGTTGTGCTGGTCAATGCCGGTATCGCCGAGAACCTCTCGACCTCGACGCTGAAGGAAGACGCCTATGCGTTCATCTTCGACCAGAAGGGCCTGATGGCCGGCCTCAGCATCGAAGGCACGAAGATCACCAAGCTCGACGCGAAATAGGCGTTCGGATTTTGGACTGAATTGAATGGCGGGCGCTTCGGCGCCCGCCATTTTTTGTGCGCAGCATGCGAATTATGGGGAGGGCTTACCGGAACGGTGGTTCGTCGAAGGCTCTCAGCTTGCGGCTGTGCAGTTTGGCGCCCTTGTCGGCGGCGAGCATTTCGAGGGTTTCGATCCCGATACGGATGTGCTGGCCGATGGAGCGTTCGTAGAAACGATTGGCGGCGCCGGGCAGCTTGATCTCGCCGTGAAGCGGCTTGTCGGAGACGCAGAGTAACACGCCATAGGGTACGCGCAGGCGATAGCCATTGGCGGCAATCGTGGCGCTTTCCATGTCGATGGCGATGGCGCGCGACTTGTTGAAACGCCGGGCCGTGGCGGTGAAGCGCAGTTCCCAGTTGCGGTCGTCGGTTGTGACAACCGTGCCGGTGCGCAGGCGGCGCTTGAGGGCGTCGCCTGTCTCGCCGGTAACGCGGGCGGCGGATTCCTGTAGCGCGACCTGGACTTCGGCGAGGGCCGGCACCGGGATTTCCGGCGGCAGGACGGCGTCGAGTACATGGTCTTCGCGCAGGTAGGCATGGGCCAGCACATAATCGCCGATGGACTGGCTGTGACGCAGGCCGCCGCAATGGCCGACCATGATCCAGACCTGCGGGCGCAGGACGGCAAGGTGGTCCGTGATCGTCTTGGCAGTGGACGGGCCGACGCCGATATTGACCAGCGTGATACCGGCGCCGTTCGGGGCGCGCAGGTGATAGGCCGGCATCTGGAACCGGCGCCATGGCGCGGCGTCGATATCCGTGCGCGATGTGGACGTGACATTGGTCACTTCAAGACCGCCGGGAACCGACAGCGACGTATAGTGGTTGTCGGCGCCGATCTGTTCCAGCGCCCAGTCGCAGAAGGCATCGACATAGCGGTGGTAATTGGTGAACAGGACATAGTCCTGGAAGTGTTCGACCGGCGTGCCGGTATAATGCTGGAGCCGCTTCAGCGAGAGATCGACGCGCGGGGCATCGAACAAGGCAAGCGGGCGGGTGTCCATCGGCTCGAACAATTCGCCGTCGGCCACTTCATCGCCGATGTCGGCGAGTTGCGGGCTGGGGAACCAGCGCGCAAGTTCGGCCGGCGAGATTTCCTCGAGCCCGTCGGCCTGACCCTGTTCCCAGACATAGGCATAGGGAATTTCCTGGCTCGAGCGCTCGACCTCTACGGTGATGTGATAGTCACGCATCAGCGGGGTGAGCTGTTCGATCAGGTAGGTGCGGAAAAAGTCCGGACGGGTGAAGCTGGAAATATAGGTTCCGGCCTCGGTCATCTTGCCGAAGGCACGGCTGATCGGCGGCGGTGGGCCGTCGGGATCATAGGTGAGGCGGATCTGCGGATAGCAGAAGGCACCGCTGTCACGCAGCTTTTTGTCGGGCGGAGTGCCTTTGTGGAGATAGAGGTCGAGGGCGCCTGAGAGGGCCTCGACGGCTTCGGCGTAGAGCGCTTCGAGCGCGTCAACGACGGCTTCGGGTGTGGTGAGTTTCGTCATGCACCCAAATGGCGGAAATGGCGCGCGTCGTCAATCGGCGGACGCTGTTGCGGGTGATCTCCGGCCCCAGACCGTCCACGCGATGAGCGCGACCAGAATTGTGAGCAAGACGGCGCTGGAACCGGCCGTGCCAATGCCGAGACCGCCCTTGTCGGGCGCCTTGGTCAGCAGGTCGCCCATCGTGGCGCCGAAGGGCCGGGTGAGGACGAAGGCTGCCCAGAACAGGGCCGTTCGCGAGATCGGTGTGAAGAAATAGCCGAGGACACACAGCGCGATTCCGCCGGAGATAAGCAGGTTCGAGAGGCCGTAGCCAAGGCCGGAACTGTCGGCGAGATAGTCACCCAGCGCAGTGCCGAGCGTGTTGGAAGCGAGGATCGCTGCCCAGTAGAACAGTTCCACCTGCGGCTTGCGGATATGGTCGACCCTGATCGAGCCCATGGTGACATGCCAAGTGAGCAGGATGGCGACGAGGAGGCTGACCAGGATGATGGCCCCTGTTGCGTAACCGAGGCCCAGGGTGCGGTCCATGTAGTCGGAAATCGTGGTGCCAGCCGTGGAGGTGGCGAGGATGACTGCCCAATAGAGGAAGGGGTAGAAACGGTCGGACCGCATCTGCAGGACAAGGGTGACAAGGAAGAAGCCGATCAGGATCACGGAGCTGGCGGCATAGCCGATATTCATCGTCATCGACAAAAGGTCGCCGCCGGTCTCGCCGACCGTGGTGGCGCAGATTTTCATGATCCAGAAAAGGAAGGTGACGGTCGCGACCTTGCTGAGCGTATCGGTCGTGTCATTGGCAGGTGTAGGCAGGGACATGTGGGGCGGCGTCCACTTGGGCGAGGCATCGGACGGTCTCGCCTGAGACATTCGCGATACGCCTGACGGCTACACCTGTAATCATATTTTTTTGTAATCTTTCAGAGGCCGGCTCAGGCGAGCGCTTCGCTATGCCGGGACGTTCGCGTCCCTGCCCGCTTCCACATGCGCTCGTGGAATGTGTAGGCCACGGTCTGCACCAGGGGCTCGATCACGCCGACGCCGAGGGCGATGCGCCAGTCCTGGGTCAGCACGTAGGCCACCGTGACGGCGACCGTCAGGTGCATCAGGCTATAGGTGCAGGTCTTGAGTATGGCGTGCGGCATTGTCGGCTCCTGTCGTCAGGAGTCATATATGAGAATGGTTCTCAATTACAAGTAAAAATGCCGTCGGAGACTGTTCCTGGTGACATTCGTCGCCCGTCAGGACGTGTCGAAATGGGACAGCGCGAGGCAGGCTGCGCGATGGATTTCGACGGAGGCGTCGCGTTCGGTCGCGTCCTGCCAAAGGAAGCGGCCGGGTCGGGCTGAGGCGGTCGCGGGCAAGGCGCCGGGCCATGCGGGCGATATGGGGCGCCGGAT
>NZ_JBBKXE010000191.1:0-12744 GCF_037969335.1 Hyphomonas sp.
ACGTTAGCAGTCTGGGCAGGTGAGTGCCAAAGTCCTCCCCTCCCCCGCTGCCAGCGCGACCCATTCAACCCCAGACCCTACGTAGAAAAGCGAGAGGCTCAATCATGAAACTTCGTCCCCTCCACGACCGCGTCGTCGTGCGCCGCGTCAAGGAAGAAGAAAAGTCCAAGGGCGGGATCATCATTCCCGATACAGCCAAGGAAAAACCACAAGAAGGCGTTGTTGTCGCCGTGGGCGCAGGCCTGCTTGATGACGCCGGCAAGCGCATTCCGCTCGACGTGAAAGCGAAAGACCGCGTCCTGTTCGGCAAATGGTCCGGCACGGAAGTCACCGTCGATGGCGAAGAGCTGCTCATCATGAAAGAGAGCGACATCATGGGCGTCCTGGCGAGCTAGTCTCCCAACCCCGTCGCAATTTCCTGAATTTTCAAACTATTCAAAGAGGTAACTCACTATGGCTGCCAAACACGTTGTTTTCGGCTCCGAAGCCCGCGAGAAGATGCTCAAGGGCGTCGACACGCTCGCTAACGCAGTGAAAGTCACGCTCGGCCCTAAAGGCCGTAACGTGGTGATCGAGAAGTCGTTCGGCGCACCGCGCTCCACGAAGGACGGTGTCACCGTCGCAAAAGAAATCGAACTTGAAGACAAGCTGGAGAACATGGGCGCACAAATGTTGCGCGAAGTGGCCTCCAAGGCAAACGACGTCGCCGGTGACGGCACGACGACTGCCACGGTTCTCGCACAGGCCATCGTTCGCGAAGGCATGAAGCGCGTCGCCGCGGGCATGAACCCTATGGACCTGAAGCGCGGCATCGAGAAAGCCTCCGCTGAAGTCGTCAAGGACCTCGCCCACCACGCCAAGAAAGTGAAAACCAACGAAGAGATCGCCCAAGTCGGCACGATCTCGGCAAATGGTGACACTGAAGTCGGCGCGATGATCGCTGAAGCCATGGCGAAAGTCGGCAATGAAGGCGTCATCACGGTTGAAGAAGCCAAGTCGCTGGAAACCGAACTTGATGTCGTTGTAGGCATGCAGTTCGACCGCGGTTACCTGTCGCCTTACTTCATCACCAATGCTGACAAGATGATCACCGAGCAGGAAGATGTCCTCATCCTGCTGCACGAATCGAAACTGTCTTCGCTCCAGCCAATGCTTCCGATCCTCGAAGCCGTGGTCCAGAGCCAGAAGCCGCTCCTGATCATCGCTGAAGACGTTGATGGTGAAGCCCTTGCCACGCTGGTCGTGAACAAGCTGCGCGGCGGCCTCAAGATCGCTGCCGTGAAAGCACCGGGCTTCGGTGACCGCCGCAAGGCCATGCTGCAGGACATCGCTGTCCTGACAGGCGGCCAGGTCATCTCCGAAGACCTCGGCATCAAGCTGGAAAACGTCACGATGGACATGCTCGGCAAAGCCAAGCGCGTGTCGATCACGAAAGACAACACGACCATCGTTGATGGTGGTGGCAAGAAGAAAGACATCGAAGCACGCGTCTCGCAGATCCGTGCCCAGATCGAAGACACGACGTCGGACTATGACCGTGAGAAACTGCAGGAACGCCTGGCGAAACTCGCTGGCGGTGTTGCCGTGATCAAGGTTGGCGGTGCGACCGAAGTCGAAGTGAAAGAGAAGAAAGACCGTGTCGACGACGCGCTGAACGCAACGCGCGCAGCTGTTGAAGAAGGCATTGTTCCTGGTGGCGGCGTGGCCCTGCTGCGGGCTTCCAAGAACATCGACGTTGTTGGTCTCAATGACGACGAAAAAGCCGGCATCGACATCGTCCGCAAGGCGCTGGAAGCTCCGCTTCGCCAGATCGTCGAGAACGCTGGCGTGGAAGGCTCGGTTGTTGTCAACAACATCCTGTCGAACAAGTCGCGCTCGTACGGCTTCAACGCCCAGACCGAAGAATATGGCGACCTGGTTGCCATGGGCGTTATCGACCCTGTGAAAGTGGTTCGTTCTGCCCTGCAGAACGCATCCTCGGTTGCAGCCCTGTTGATCACGACAGAAGCCGCAATTGCCGAAGCTCCGAAGAAAGAGTCCAGCGGCGGCGGTGGCATGCCTGACATGGGCGGCATGGGCGGCATGGGCTTCTAGTCCAGGCGCCAAGCCAACCAAACGAACAGACGGCCCTCCGGAAACGGGGGGCCGTTTTTCATTGCCAACATGTTGCGATGCGCTGATGCCATTGCGGTTTCGGCACCAGTTCGAGCGCTCCGGGACATGGGGGCGAGACAATTGGAAAAAATCGTTCCATAACTCCCCCACTACATGTTTCGTGGGGGGACAAGCGTGGGACGATTTCAATTCAATTCGCGTGGCGTCTCTGTATGTGAGGCGCGGTCCGCATGAAATTGCCAAGATTCCTGGCGCGGTTGCGGTCGCCCGGCGCTGGCGGTGAGGCGATGCCTGAACCGGAGATCGTGGCTACACTGGTTGAGGCGGCCCCTGCCCGCAGCCGCACGGAACGGCTGAACCAGTGGCTGGCGCTGGGCGCGAATATCGGCGTGCTGCTGGGTCTGATCATCCTGATCGTGGAAGTGCGCCAGAACGCGGCCCTGTCGCGTGCCGCGATGGAGCAGAAGAAGAATGATGTCCTCGCCGAGATCGAGTTCAATATCGCCAAGCCGGAAATTTCGGAGATATGGATCAAGTCCATCCGCCATCCGGAGGACCTGACGGACCCGGAGATGCGGACAATGGACGGCATTTTTGTCGCGCTGATGCTGCAATGGGACCATCGCTTCCAGATGGAGGCGGCTGGACTGGCCAGCCGGGCAGATGCACGTCAGCACGTGCTCAACGCGGCCCCCTACTATTTCGGCAGCCGCTTTGCCAAGCACTGGTGGTCGCTGCAGGCGCCCGGCTGGGAAGGCACGCCGATGATGGAAGTGGCCGGCCCGATTGTCGAAGGGCTCGATGAGAACTTCCTCGCCGAATATCTCGACAAGCTGAAACTGCCCCCCATAGGCCTGCCGGCTGAAGCCGCACCTTCAGATCCGGAGGCGCCGCGATGATCCTGCGCCGTGTCATCTCTCATTTCCGCAAACAGGAATGGACCGCGATCGGACTCGACTTCCTGATCGTCGTGGTCGGCGTTTTCATTGGTATTCAGGTCTCGAACTGGAACGCCGCGCGCAATGACAACAGCCTTCGCGTCTACTATCTGGAGCGGCTGCAATCCGATCTCAGTGAAACTATCGCCTATCTGTCGCAGCGCGAGAAGGACAGCGTCGAGAAGCTGGTGGCGATTGAAGGATTCACCAGCGCATTAAACGATCCCCAAATTGGTGATCGACAACTGGTGGAAGCAGCGGGGCAATATTTTACGGTTGGGGCCCAACTGATGGATTTCAAAACCACCCACGCAACATTTGACGATTTGTCCGCTACTGGAAATCTCCAACTTCTGGAAAACCCTGCCCTCATCGAAGCGCTTATCCAACTGCATTCGGAATATGAAATTCAAAACGAAGACCTGCTCGTCAACACGGACTGGGTCCTCATGTCTGAGGTCGAACTCGTGACAAGCTTTGACTGGATGCGGTACGAACAATCGACCCGCCATCTTTTCCCGGAAAAACCCGAGCCAGTTGTGGCCGGCGAACTCCGGGCTGTAACTGATAAGCTTCGCCGTAACGCGGCCTTGCATTTTTGGTTTATGGATACGCTTCACAGCGACTACTCGGCTGTGATCACGCAAACACGGAGCACGCACGACAAAGTAACACTTGAACTGGAAAGGCGCCGATGATCCTCCGCCGCCTCTCCCAGCACATGAAGAACCAGAACTGGTTCGCGGTCACGCTCGACTTTGTCATCGTGGTGACGGGTGTGTTCATCGGTCTTCAGATGTCGAACTGGAACGACAACCGGCAAACACGCCAGCGTGCGGCCGTATTCAGCACCCGCCTCACGCAGGATCTGCGCTATGAAGCTTGGGCGTATGAATATCTGATTGCCTACAACAAGGATGTTCGCGCCGGAGCGAAGGCTGCGCTCGATTCCCTTTCCGGAGCTGTGCCGCTCTCGGATGAGCAATTCCTCGTCAATGCCTATCGCGCGACGCAATACAAATACAGCGACCGCGGGCGCGCGACCTATGACGAGCTGATTTCGACTGGCGACATTGGCCTGATCTACGACGACAAGCTCAGGACAACGGCCATTTCCATTTTCTCGACCACGCTGCTCGATGTGATTGCCGAGGAGGGGCGCGAGGCACCGATCCGGGAGATTTTCCGACGCAAGGTGTCTGCAGATGTTCAGCATGTCGCGCTTGAAAAATGCGGCGACCGCTTCTCTCCAATCGGCGACTATGAAGCCATCGTCGGCTCGCTGGCCTATTCGTGTACGCTCGATCTTGCTCCGGACGAGATCGCCGCTGCTGCCAATCTTCTA
The DNA here is from genome assembly GCF_037969335.1 of Hyphomonas sp. Classification (GTDB taxonomy): domain Bacteria; phylum Pseudomonadota; class Alphaproteobacteria; order Caulobacterales; family Hyphomonadaceae; genus Hyphomonas. Next base: position 4,399 of record NZ_JBBKXE010000191.1, read on the forward strand.
CGCGCAGACGAGGGGCTCACTGAAGCCCTTCAGATCCGCTTTTCCGACCTTGAGACCGCGATTACCGACCTTGAAAAGGTAAATATGGAAACATTCGGCAACCTGCGCGCCATCGCCGGAAGACAACCATGATCCTCCGCCGCATCTCGGATGCCTTCCGCAAGCAGGACTGGTTCACCGTTGCGGTGGAGACGCTGATCGTTGTGTTCGGCGTCTTCATCGGCCTGCAGGTCAACACCTGGAACGAGGCGCGGGTTCAGGCCCAGACTGCACGGGTCTATATCGAGCGGATTCGCGAGGACCTCGCCGCCAATCAGGAAGACCTCGAACAGCGCGCACTCTATTTCACGCAAACCCGGGATCACGGGCTGGCGGCGCTCGCGGCACTCGACCAGCCGCCAGAAACGCTGGGCGAGGATTTTCTCATCGATGTTTACCAGGCAAGCCAGATCCTGCCGCGGACATTCGGTCGCGACACGTATGATGAAATCCTCTCCGTCGGCGCGGTGAACGCGATCACCGATGTATCGGTGCGAAAACTGCTCGCCAATTTCTATCGCGGCATCGAAGCGCCGCTCGCCGTTGTGGCGCAGTCCGTTCCCTATCGCGAGATCGTTCGAGAGAAATTGTCCTATCCGGCGCAAGTGGCGATTCGCGACGGATGCGCCGAAGTCTCCATCATCAATTCGGCGGGTGAACCGCTCATCTCCCTTCCCGATGATTGTGACATAGATCTGGACCCGAATGAGATATCGCAATCAGTCTCGGCACTCATCGACGCTGACATTCGCGGGCCACTTGTTCGCCGTATCTCAGACCTGGACAACAAGGTCCTGCTGTCGCGGCGTGTCATCGGCCGCGTGAAGGCGCTCGACTCCCATCTTGAGGAACAGCAACAATGATCCTGCGCCGCATGACTGACGCCTTTCGCAAGCAGGACTGGTTCACCGTCGTGGTCGAAACCCTGATCGTCGTGCTCGGCGTGTTTCTCGGCCTGCAGGTGAACAACTGGAACACCGCGCGCGCGCTTGATGTGACCGAGCGCGAATATCTGTATCAGCTGAAAGATGAAATTGCGGAAGCCACCAGCTTCCTTGAGTATCAGGAAACCTATGCGAACACGGTCGTGGCGTCCGGACAGCGGGCGCTGTCCTTCCTGGAGCAGGACGAGCCCTGCACGGAGGACTGCGCCAGCCTGCTCGCCGACTTCTTTCTGGCATCGAACGTCTGGGGCACCGGGATAAACATGTCGATCTATGACGAAATGGAGCGGCTGGGCCTTCCACGAGCGCCGGAAACCCACAGAGCGACGCGACAATATTACGATTATCTCATCGGATGGGACCTCGTGAATCTGGCACCGCCCGCCTATCGCGAAACCGTGCGCGGCTATTTCTCGCCAGATGCGAGCCGCGCCATGTGGCAGAAATGCCATCACCTCATGGGCGGCACCCGGGAAGTCCTGGACAAGGGGTGCACAGACGACCTGGAAAAGTTTGATGCGGCGTTGATGCTCGAGCACATCCGGACCGCGCCGGGCCTGGCTGAACAATTGCGCTTCTGGATCGGGCAGAACAATTTCGCGCTGAAGCAGTATCCCGAGGCCTTGCCCGTTACCCGGGCCGCCGAAGCGGCGATTGATGCCGACCTGGGGATCAAACCATGATCCTGCGCCGCCTCACAGACGCCCTCCGCAAGCAGGACTGGTTTACCGTCGTGATCGAGACGCTGATCGTCGTATTCGGCGTGTTCATCGGTCTGCAGGTGAACAACTGGAATGACGGGGCACGGGACAGGTCAAAGGAAGCCATCGTTCTCGAACAGCTTGCCCGGGAATTCACCTCGACGGTTGAGGCGGCAAAGACAGCGCAGGTCGACGCCGAAGTCTTGCTGACGGCAACGCGGGATGTCCTGAGAGTGATCCGGGATGGCAAGGAGCCCGAAGACAAGGCGGCATTCCTGCAGACCCTGGGCCGCGCGGGCGGATTTGAACCCGGCCCGTCAGAGCCGGTCACGCTGACCGAGTTGATGACGGCAGGCGGGCTATCCGAGTTGTCGTCTCCAGACCTTCGCACGGCGCTGATCCGCTATCACGAGAATGCCGACCACCAACGCGAATTGGCGCGCCTGATTCTGCAGCGCGTGTCTGCGCCGCATGATGGATTTCACGATGCGATCCATGTGAACCCCGACTTTGATCCGGCTTTGGGGAACCGTCTGGACGACTATGACTGGGACCTGATGCCGGGCACGCGCCAGCAATTCCAGACGATCATGTATGGCAAGCTAGGCCTCAGTTACGGCATCGAGGAACAGATCGACCGTGGTGAAGCCGTGCTCGCCGAGATCGAGAAAGTCCGCAAATGATCCTACGCCGCCTGACCAACGCCTTTCGCAAGCAGGACTGGTTCACCGTCGCGGTTGAGACGCTGATTGTGGTGCTCGGTGTTTTCCTCGGTATCCAGCTTGGTAACTGGAATGAAGGTCAGGCGGACATGCGACGTGGCAGCGCCTATTCTCAGCGGCTTGCCATTGATATTCAAACGGATATCCGGGACCGGAGCAACCTGCTTGCTTACTATGAAGCGGTCAATGACAGCGCCGAACGAACGGCTGCCCTGCTGGCCAGCAGTTCACCGGATCCTCGGGAACTGGTCGTCAATGCCTACCGCGCCACCGAATACGCAAACCACCAACCCACGCGCTCAACATGGGACGAGATCGTGTCCTCTGGCGACATTGGCTTGCTGCCGCCAGGTTTTGTTGAGGACGGTTGGGGTTCGTACTTTACAGATATCACCGCAAACAACGCGGCCCAAAACGCTCTGGCATCGTCCTATCGCCAGCGTGTTCGCCGAACCATTCCTCACGAGATTCAACGTGCCATCCGAGAAAGTTGCGGCGACAAAAGAGATGAGATTGGAAATGTCACTGGATTTCGGGCCGACTGTAACCTTGATGTTCCAGACGAGGAGTGGGCGACAGCAGCTGAGGCTCTGTTGAGCGATCCGGAGCTCCTGCCAGATCTCCGGCTGCATTTTTCCAATATTTCATCCGCGCGGGGCGACCTCACTGGCTCCATGTATTCGCTCCAACAAGCTATCGGTGTGCTGGAGAGCGCCTCAACCGGCGCAAAACGGGCGCCGGCTGAATGATCCTCCGCCGCCTCACCGATGCCTTCCGCAAGCAGGACTGGTTCACCGTTTTTGTCGAGACGATGATCGTCGTGCTTGGCGTGTTCCTCGGCCTGCAGGTCAATAACTGGAACGCGGCGCGCGTCATGCGGACAGACGAAGCCGACTTGCTGACGCGGATGATCGTTGAGGCCGAGAAGGCGCGCGTCGACATGGCTGACTATCTCGCCCTGAATACACTCATCCTGAAAGATGCGAAACGTCTGGCCGTGCGTCTTGACGACAGCGCGTATTGTCTTGCCATGGATGACGGGATGAAGGCCCTGATCCTGGGTGTCGGTGACTTTGCTCCGCCCCGGTTTTCACTGGCGTCCGCCAATGAATCTCTGGAAACGGGGCGGCTTTCCCTGATCAAGTCGCCTGAGATACGCGACGGCGTGCGCGACATGGCCGACCAGATGACCTTCATGGATCGCCAGTGGCAGCGCTATATCCGGATCAAACAGGATGCCGAGCAAGCCGCCTATGGCGCAGCAGGCGTTAGCCTGACGAGCGAACAAGATCTGGACACCCGACCCGGGCTGATGGATTGGAGCGGCATGGACCAATACCGGATTCAGACACCAGAAGGCATTTGCGGAAATGCCGAAATCATTGCGCTCGTTTCCAATGTCGCGATCACGCAGCACTTCTACACGTTATATGTCGGCCAAGTTGCAGAGAAGCTCGACGCGTATGCGGCGAGTCTATCTACATATGCCGATGACGGACTTGATCCAATCCAGACAATCACGGACCAGGCCCCATGATCCTGCGCCGCCTCACCAATGCCTTCCGTAAGCAGGACTGGTTCACCGTTGCAGTGGAGACCCTGATCGTCGTGCTCGGCGTGTTCCTCGGCCTGCAGGTCAACAACTGGAACGGCGAGCGGTCGCTGAAGCAGGAGCAGGCCCAGTACCTGGAGCAACTAGAGGCTGAGCATGGCTTGATCGAAACCACGCTAGAAAAGCATGTCGAACGCTATTCCGGATCGGTGGAGGCAACGCGCACCATGCTGCGCCATCTCAGCCGCGAGGAGCCCGTGGATCAGGACCTGCTTGTGGAACTGGCGGAGACTATCGATTCCTACCCGATACCGCCTGGCTCATCGGCCGCGCTGCGGGAATTGATCTCCTCCGGCAAGATGGGACTGATCGAAAGCCGCGCATTGCGCACATCCCTGATGCGCCTGAACGATCATATCGAACTGCTGGCGCGCGCCTATGACGGCAACGCGACAGATTCCTCGACGCTGCTTCCAGCACTCCAACCCTATCTGGAGATCGATCTGACCGAGGCGTCGGACGCATCCTTGAGGCACCCGCAAGTGTCAGTTGTGCGTATCGACCTTGATGGCATGCGGGCCGACGCAGACGTGGCCACAGCCATGAAGATCGACCTGAAAGTGCATGCCAATATGCTGTTCCTGGACGCGCTCGTGCTGGACGAGGTGCGCGAAGTGAGATCGGCTCTGGAAGAAGAAATAGAAAAATGATCCTCCGCCGCCTCTCCAACACCTTCCGGGGGCAGGACTGGTTTACCGTGGCAATGGAAGCCACGGCGCCGGACGCGCCGTGACTCCCCAGTTTGCCTAGAGCAGGTCTCCGCCGGCCGCGGCGGCCGTTGTGCCATCCTTCTTGAAAGCGCGGATGACGTTCTTGCCGGTGATCCACTTGTGCACTTCGTCCGGCCCGTCGACGAGACGCTGGGAGCGGATGTGCGTGTACCAAGCGGCGAGCGGCGTATCGAGGCTGTAGCCGAGCGCGCCGTGGAGCTGGATGGCCGTGTCGACGACCTTGTGCACCATGTTGGCGAGGAAGACCTTGGCGATGCCGTTCTCCTGGCGCAGGTCGAGGCCGTTCTCGGCCTTGTAGGCAATATGCATGAGCATGAGGCGGGCGATGTAGAGTTCGCTGGCGCATTCGGCGAGCATGAACTGGACGCCCTGACGGTCTTCAAGGCCCTTGCCGAAGGTGGAGCGCTTGGTGACATGCTCCGTTGCCAGATCAAGCGCACGCTGGGCCATGGCGACATTGTGCATGCCGTGGCGCAGGCGGCCATAGGCGAGCCGGTGCTGGCCCATGCTGAAGCCGCCGCCTTCGCCGCCGAGCAGGTTTTCTTCCGGCACGATGAGGTTCTCGATCTTCACCTCCGCGTGGCCGCCGCCCATTTCTTCATAATGGGCGCCATGGACAGCCATAGTGGGGATGTCGCGGAGGATCTTGTAGCCGGGGTTTGGCAGCTCGACGATGAAGGTCGAGTATTGCTGGTGGCGCGGGGCGTCCGGGTTGGTTTTGGCCATGACGACGGCTATGTCCGCAGCTGAAGCGGCGCTGGAGAACCATTTCTCGCCGTTCAGGACATAGTTGCCCTTGCCGTCCTTGACGGCGGCTGTCTGCATGCCGGTGGCGTCGGCGCCGGCGGCTTTCTCTGTCATCGAATAGCAGATGCGCTTTTCGCCATTGAACAGTGGCTTGAGATATTTCTCTTTCTGGAAATCGGTGCCGTGGGCTAGCAGCGTGAGCATGGTCGCGTCATCGGGGCCTTGCGAGTTCATCGAGAGGGCGCCGAGATGGCTCTGGCCGAGTTCCATCTGGACCAGCGCATTGGCGAGGGGGCCAAGGCCCATGCCGCCATGTTCGACGGGAATGAAGGGCAGCCAGAGGCCTTGCGCCCGCGCCTTCTTGCGCAGTTCGGCGAGCACGGTCTTGTACGGCTTGCCTGCATCCATGGCTTTCTCGGCGGGGATGCATTCGTCCTGCACCCATTGGCGCACGCGCTCGCGGACTTCTTTAGCGTCATCCGGAATGGTGAAATCGATGGCCATTGTCGTTTACTCCCTGTTTTCCAGACGGGAAGCTAAGACTGAAATGCAGGCTTGCCCATAGGTGCCGCATGGGCAGGGTCTGGACGCGGGCCCGCAACCGGACCAGAGTTTGCGGCAGGCATGGTGGCGGGAGTTCAGGGCGAATGACGGATACAATGGACGTGACGGCGCGGGAACGCGGCGCGGCATGGAAGGCGATCGCGATCTTCATGGGCTTCATGCTGGCGCTGAGCGCGGTGTTCGACACCCTGATGGCACAGCGCGGGGCGATGAGCCTGTTGCTGGTGACGGGCATCATGTGGAGTCCGGGGATTGCGGCGATCCTGACCTGCCTCGTACTGAAGCGGCCGATTGCCAGCCTGCCCTGGCGCTGGGGCGAGTGGCGCTGGAACTGGCTGGCCTGGGCCCTTCCGATTGGCTACGGGCTGGCGATGTATGTGCCGGTCTGGATGCTGGGGCTAGGCGGCAGCGGCTTTCCGAAGGCGGAGACGCTGGCGGATTTCTCCAGCCAGATCGTGAGCGGCGATACGAACATGGCAGCGGTCGTGTTCTGCGTCATCCTGATGGGGACGCTGGGCGTGGTGGCGTCGGCTGCGCGGGCACTGGGCGAGGAGATTGGCTGGCGCGGCTTTCTGATCTGGGAGATGCGCAAGGTGATGCCGTTCTGGGCTGTCGGCCTGGTGTCAGGCCTGATCTGGGCGGTATGGCACTGGCCCGGTATCCTGTTCACCGACTATAATGCGGGCACCGGAAATTTCGTGCTGCAAATGGCGCTGTTCACGCTGTCGATCGCACCGATGGGCATTGTCTATGCCTACCTGGCATTCCGGGCGAACAGCCTGTGGCCAGCGGTGATCCTGCACGCGGCGCACAACCTGTTCCTGCAGCGTATCTTCACGCCGCTGACAGTGGAGGGCGACGGCACGCATCTCTATATCGACGAATTCGGCATCCTGTTGCCAATCGTGAGTGTCGTGCTGGCGGCCTATTTCTACTGGCGCGCCCGAAAGGACGGGATTGCCTGACGTTACGGCCTGTCGCTGCGGCAGGCGTTTTCAGGACGCGAGGGCGGGTCTACAAATCGGGCAAAAGAACATTCCCGAGGAGAGAAACCCATGCAGATCAGCAAAAACACACCGCTTGTCGTCACCGGCGGCGCATCCGGCCTGGGGCAGGCCACCGCCGAAGCCTTTGCCAAGGCGGGCGCCCCTGTCGCCATTTTCGACATCAATGAGGACAAGGGCGAGGCCGTTGCCAAGGCGATTGGCGGCCTGTTCTGCAAGGTCAACATCCTGGACGAGCAATCGGTGCTCGACGGCTTCGAAAAGGCTCGTGCGGCCCACGGGCAGGAACGCGTGACCGTGCATTGCGCCATGACCGCCAAGGGCGGCAAGACGCTGCGCTTCGACAAGGAAACGCATGCCTTCAAGCGACTGCCGACCGAGGATTATGAATTCGGCGCGCAGGGCATCCTGGTCGCCTCCTATCGTGTCGCGTCGATCTCGGCGCTGGGCATGGCGAATGCTGAACCGATCACCGAGGATGGCGAGCGCGGCGTGATCACGCTGACGGCTTCGGTTGCCGCGATGGACGCGCAGATCGGACAGGTTGTCTATGGGTCGTGCAAGGCCGGTGTGAACGGGCTGGTGCTGCCGCTGGCGCGTGACCTGATGGACCTTGGCATCCGCGTGAACTCGATCCTGCCGGGCATCTTTGCCACGCCGCTGATGCTGGGCGCGCCGCAGAAAGTGCTCGACAGCCTCGCTGCATCGGTGCCCTTCCCCAAGCGCCTCGGCAAGCCGGAGGAGTTTGCTTCGCTGGCCATGCAGTTTGCGACCAATGGCTATTTCAACGGCCAGACGATCCGCCTCGACGGCGCGATCCGGATGGCGCCGCGCTGATCTGACGGAAGACGCAGCGTCCATTTACGTTTCAGGCTTTGCTGCCCTCGCGGCAAGGCCTTACACTTGCAGAAAATATAATCAGGGAGAAAAACACCGTGGCCAAGGCTTTTGACTGGAATTTCGGGGATATGCTGGATGCGCTGGGCGAGGTGCTGGGCGACGATGCCCCGGCCCTGATCCATGGCGACCGGGTGATCTCATGGCCCGAAATGACGGCGCGGTCGAACCGGCTGGCGCGGAACCTGCGGGAAATGGGCGCCAAGACTGGCGACAAGGCCGGCTTCTACCTGCGCAACCAGCCGGAATATACCGAAGCGCTGGCCGCCTGTTTCAAGGCGCGGCTGACGCATGTGAATGTCAATTACCGCTATCTCGACGATGAGCTGGTGTATATTTTCGACAATTCGGACTCCACCGTCGTGTTCTACGACGTGGAATTCAT
>NZ_JBBKXE010000192.1:0-8894 GCF_037969335.1 Hyphomonas sp.
GGCGCGAGGCGTTCGAGACGGCGCGGGCGCGGGTGGAGGTGGAGACGCCGCTGCATATCGACCTTCCCGAGACCGGCCTGCCGCCGAGCCGGGACCTTCTGGCCTTGCGCGATGTGGTGATGCAGCGCGGCGGGCGGCGCCTGTTCGGGCCGCTGTCGCTGGACGTGCGCGGGCCGGAGCGCATCGCGATATGTGGCGCCAACGGGTCGGGCAAGACGACGCTGCTGCGCCTGATGATGGGGGAGGCGGAGCCTGATGCGGGTGAGGTGCGGCGGCTCACCGACCGGATGGCAATGCTGGACCAGCATGTCAGCCTGCTGGCGGCTGGGGAGAGCGTGCTGGAGAATTTGCGGCGGCTGAACCCGGAGTTGAGCGAGAATGCGGCGCGGGCGGCGCTGGCGCGGTTTGCGTTTCGCAATGTTGGCGCGCTGCAGCCAGCAGGCACGCTGAGCGGCGGCGAGCGGCTGCGGGCGGGCATGGCGTGCGTGTTTGCGCGGGCGGAACCGCCGCTGATGCTGGTGCTGGACGAGCCGACCAATCACCTCGACCTGGCGGCGGTCGAACTGCTGGAAGATGCGCTGTCAGGCTTTGACGGGGCGCTGGTGGTGGTCAGTCATGATGCGGACTTCCTCAGCGCGACCGGTGTGACGCGCGAGGTGCGGCTCTAGCCAGCGCCGGGTATGGGCCCGGGCGCGGTTACTTGGCTTTTTTTGCCTTGGGGGCAGCCGGTTCGATCTCGAACGTCATCTGCAGGTTGACGCGATAGCTCATGATCTTGCCGTTCTTCACGGTGGTCGACATGTTGTTGACATTGGCCGAGGCGAGGCCGCGGACCGTCTTGGAAAAGCGGCTGACGGCGTTCTGGATCGCATCCTCGAAAGATTTCGTGGACTCGGCGAGAATCTGTTCGGATTTCATGATGGCCATGGAGGACCTCCTTGTTCAAGTGTGGAACAGGTGGACCATACAACGCCTAAAAGGCGTATTTGCCAAGCAGACTCTCGTAAAACGGGAATATCGGGGCTGGCCGGGACGGGCCGATCAGAGCAGGGCGAGGCCGACTTCCGAGCCTTCCTGCCAGATCACGCGGGCATTGCCACTGACATTGACGGCGCGGGCATTGACCTTGACGAATGGGGGCATGATCTCGTTCGTCGGGAACCGTACACGTACGCCGGTGGCCGTGTAATCGAGCACGATGCCCTTGCGCGTATAGCCTGATTCATAGGTGACCGAGGCTTCGCGATAGGACGCACCGCGCAGCGGGCGCGGCGTGTCATGCTCTGGCGCAACAGCATGCTCAATCCGTTCGCGCGCTGGCGCGGCGGGTTTTTTGGAACCGAACATACGGGTCAGTAGGGTCATCAGTATTTACTCAATCAAATGCATGTGGGCCAAATCGGTCCATCCCCCGTCAGGCGTGCAACTATCACGCCACCTATTAACTGCGTCCTTATTTATGGTGAAAATGGACAAAAAAAGCGGCGCTCGAGGCGCCGCTTTCTGTATTATCAACTACAGGTAACAAGGTTACCAGATTCGGATGCGCTGTTCCGGCGGGAGGTAGAGCGCGTTGTCGGGCGTGACGCCGAACGCATCGTACCATGCATCAAAATTGCGCACGATGCCGTTGACCCGGTAGTTCGGCGGCGAGTGCGGATCGGTCAGCATCTGGCGGCGCATCGCCTCTTCGCGGTTCTTCGAGCGCCAGACCTGCGCATAGGACATGAAGAAGCGCTGGTCGCCGGTGAGGCCGTCGATCACCTTGTCGTCCTTGCCGTCCAGGCTGAGATGGTAGGCCTTGTAGGCCATCGAGAGGCCGCCAAGGTCGCCGATATTCTCACCCAGCGTGAGAGCGCCATTGACGCAGGTTTCGCCGTCATCATAGGGGCAGAAGGCGTTGTACTGGGCGACAAGCGCTCCGGTCTTGGCCTTGAAATTGGCCTCGTCCTCGGCCGTCCACCAGTTGCGCAGCATGCCGGTGCCGTCCGACTTGGCGCCCTGGTCGTCAAAGCCGTGGCCGATCTCGTGGCCGATCACCGCGCCGATGGCACCATAATTGACCGCCGGGTCGGCGCTGATGTTGAAGAAGGGCGGCTGCAGGATGGCCGCCGGGAACACGATTTCGTTGCGGTTCGGCGAGTAATAGGCATTCACCGTCTGGGGCAGCATGCCCCATTCCGTGCGGTCGATCGGCTGGCCGAGATCGGAGATCATGTCCTGATAGGCCCAGGCATTGACGGCCATCTGGTTGGCAAAGGCATCATCGCTGACGACAAGACTGTCATAGGTCTCGAATTTTTCCGGATAGCCGATCTTCGGCGTGAACAGGTCCAGCTTGGCCTCGGCTTCGGCCTTGGTGGCTGCGCCCATCCAGTCGAGGGTTTCAAGGTTCTCGGACAGGGCGACGCGGAGATTGGCGACGAGCTCGTCCATCGCGGCCTTGTTCTCGGGCGGGAAGTAGCGCGCGGCATAGACCTTGCCGACCGCTTCGCCGACCGAGTTCTCGACCGTGTCGACGCCGCGCTTCCAGCGCTCGCGCTGTTCCTCAAGGCCGTTCAGGGTCTTGCCGTAGAAATCGAACACGGTGTCATCGATGCTGGCGGGCAGGACATCGGCCGTGTCGATCAGGAGATGGGCGGTCAGGTAGGCCTTCCACTGGTCCATCGGCGCCGTCTGCATCACCTTGAACAGGCCGGGTACACCGCCGCCGGATACTTTTGCCAGCTGGTCGGCATCAAGGCCGTTTTCGGCAATTTCTTCCGCAGTCGGTGTGACCTGTCGCACGACGAAGTTGGCCTGATCGCCGAGATTCATCGCATCGATCATCGTGGCGGTCGGGAAATCGCCGCCGAGGGAGATGAGTTCGTTGCGGGTGACCTTGTTGTAGGTGAGGTTGCGGTTGCGGCCTGCGGCCCGGTCCCAATGGGCTTTCGCGATCTCGGTCTCGAGGGCGATCACCTTGTCGGCGGCAGCGTCGGCATCGTCATAACCGGCTGCGGCGAGCAGGGCGGACAGCATCGCCTTGTAGGCGGTGCGCAGCGCGGTGTTCTTGTCATTGTCGACGAGATAATAGTCGCGATCGCCCATGCCGAGGCCAGCCTGGGTGACGTAGAAGATATACTGGTCGGTCTGCTTGGCATCGACATCAACCCAGCCGCCGACAGGCACGGCGTAGCCATTGGCGGCGAAGACCCTTGCGAGGTCTTCGCGTGTCTCCATGGCCTTGATGCGGTCGAGATAGGGTTGGGCCGGCGCCAGGCCGTTCGCCTCGATGGCAGCGGTGTCGAGATAGGCGTTGTAAATCGTGGCGACCTTTCCTTCGAGCGTGGCCGGATCCGGCTTGGCGGCGGCGAGTTCGTCGATGATCTTCCGCACGCGCTGTTCCGACTTTTCGGCGAGCAGGGTGAACGAGCTGTAGCGGGTCCGGTCGCTGGGGATCTCGAACGTGTCGAGCCAGGCGCCGTTCACATAGGCGAAGAAGTCATCGCCGGGATTCACGTCGGCCTTCACGTTGCCGAGATTGATGCCCCATTTGCCCCAGGTGTCAGGCGTCGACAATTCCAGGCCTTCGGCAGTGACGTATTTGCCGTCAGCGTTGGCCACCGGTGCGGGGGCTTCGGCGGAGGTCGTTTCCGCCGTGTGCTTGCCCGGTCCACAGGCCGTGAGGAGCGCGATCGCGGCGGCGCCCAGCATGAGATGTTTCATGTGCATGTCTCCATATGCGTGGTGTACCCCGTTTCCGTCCCGTCAAGGAAGGGGAAGGACACATCCAGGTTAAATCACGTCCTCATTCGGCGGGAGCGAGACCGCCCAGGTCGTCGCCCCGGCTGGTGCCGATGAGTTCGTCTTCATCGACCGTCACTTCGCCGGAATAGGTCTCGCCGATCTGGCGGAACGGCTTGCCGCCCCAGGTCCAGCGGAAGATGCGTCCGATCTCGACACCGACGGCATAAAGGGCCGGCACCATCAGCAGGGACACGAAGATGGCAAACGCGACCGCGCAGGCGAGCGATACGATCATCGGCTTCAGGAACTGGGCCTGCACCGAGCGTACGGCGAGCAGTGGCAGGATGCCGACGAATGTGGTGACGGATGTCAGCAGGATCGGACGGAAGCGGGACACGCCCGCATCCACGAGCGCCTGGATCGCGCCAGCACCTTCGTCGCGCCGTCGGTTGACATAGTCGATCAGCACAAGGTTGTCGTTGATGACGACGCCAGCGGCCGCCGCAATGCCGAAGAAGGCGAACATGGCCATCGGTGTATTGAAGATGGCGAGCCCGAAAATGGCGCCACAATAGGCGAAGGGCAGGGCCATCATCAGCAAGAGCGGCTGGGAATAGGAGCGGAAGGCCACGGCCAGCAGGATATACATCGTGCCGATGGCGATGACGATCAGGCGACCGATCTCGGCGAAGAATTTCTGTTGTTCCTCGAAGCCGCCGGCCTCGCCGCGCTGCACGTCAGGGAAGTGCTTCTCGAAATCGGGCCAGAAGTCCTGCTCCATGGCGGCCATGATCTGGCCGCGACCGCCTTCGCCTTTGACCTCGGCATAGACCGAGACCGACCGGGTGCGGTTGCGACGGATGATGCGGTTGATGCCGGGGGCATATTCGAAATCGGCCACCTGTGTGACAGGTATTTCGCGGCCGTCCGCTGTGCGCAGCTTCAGATTGTTGAGGCTGTCGAGGTCAGACCGGGCAGCCAAGGGCAGCCGGACCATGACCCGGACATCTTCCCCGTCGCGAGGCAGGCGCTGGACCTCTTCGCCATAATAGGCCTGACGCAGCTGGCGTGAAACATCATTGAGCGTGATGCCAAGCGTCTCGGCGCCGGGCTTCATTGTGATGCGAATTTCCTCGGCGGACGAGGACAGGTTGTCGCCGATATCATAGGCGCTGGAATAGGTGGCCAGATGCGCTTTCACTTCCTCAGAGGCCTCGCGCAGCCTGGCAAGGTCCGGATGATTGAGCGCAACACGCACACCGCTGTCATCGTCATTGAACGTGAACTCGAACCCGATTTCCTGGGCGTCCTGAATGTCACCAACCATGTCGCGCAAGCGTTCGGAAATACCCTTGGAGCGTACCGTGATGGGGCGCACTTCTGGCGGGGCGAGGCCGACCCAGGCCTGCACGTTCCGACCGGCCGCAACCACGGATGCCTGCATCACGAGGCCGTCTTTCAGTTCCGGATATTCCTTGCGGGTCTCGTCTTTCAGCGTGTCGATGCCGGCCTGAAGCTGGTCGCGGACCTGGAGCAGGCGTTCATACGGCGTGCCTTCGGGCATTTCGATGTTGACCTGGATGAGGTCAGCTTCGATTTCCGGCATGAACTGGAACGGAACGATGCCCAGCGACTGCATCTGCATGGCGAGGGCGAACAGGCTGAAGAAGAGGGCGACCGTGGCATAGCGAAATCGCAATGCAAGCTCGAGCACCGGTTTGTAGATGTGGTTGGCGAACCAGAGAAGGCTGTCGGCAATCCGGCGCTGCAGCCTGAGGAACCTGCCGGCGGGGCCGTCAAATTCCTGCTTCTTCATATGCGACAGGTGGCTGGGCAGGATCAGCATACACTCGATGATCGAGAAGAGGAGCGCAGCGACAACAACGAATGTGATCTGCTGCGTGAACATGCGCGTCGGGCCGGTGATGAAGGCCCAGGGCAGGAAGGCGATGATCGTGGTCAGCACGCCGAACACGATCGGCTTGAGCACCAATTGCGTACCGACAATGGCGGCGTCCAGGCCTTCGCGCCGGCCGCTCTCGACTTCCCTGTGTATGTTCTCTCCGACGACAATCGCGTCATCCACGATAACGCCGATCACGAGCAGCACCGCGAAGGTCGACAGGATGTTCCAGGACACGCCGAAATAGGGCAGCAGCATGATGCCGCCGGCAAAGGCGGTAAAGATGCCGATGGTAACCCAGAGCGCCACCATCGGACGCAGGAACAGGACCAGCACGAGCATCACCAGTACGGCGCCGCTGAGGGCTGACTGGGTGATCAGGTCCATGCGGGCCTTGAAGCCTTCCGAGTCGTCCCAGAGAACATCGATCTTGACGGCTTCTGGCAGGATGCCATTGGCCGGATCGTTGGCGCGCTTGACGAAGTCCTTGAAGCCATCCGTGTAGGCAATGATGTCCATATCGTCGGGAGAGGGGATCATCACGAAGGCGGTCGGTTCATTGTTGAACGTCGCCTTCAGCTTGTCGCTGACGAAACCGTCGATGACATTGGCGACATCCGACACGTAGACGGTGCCTTGTTCGGTCGTCTGACGGATGATGATCTTGTTGAATTGTTCGGCCGTGTCGGCGAGCTGGCGGGCCGTGATGTTGACGTCGCCGGTCGAGCTTTCGATCCGGCCGCCCGACGAGTTGAGGGACGACTGGCGGATGGCATTGGCGACATCGCTGAAGCTGAGGCCGAAGCGGCGCAGGGCCTGTTCCGAGACTTCAATACTGACCTGTTCGTCCAGCGTGCCGTTCAGTTCGGCAAGTTCGCCGCCGGGCAGCTTGGCGAATTCGTCACGTACATTGTCGGCAACGCGTTTCAGCGTGCGGGGATCGACCTCGCCGTGGATTGCAAAACCAATGAACCGATTGCGTTGTTCCCAGCGTTGGATCTGCGGCTGGAAAGCGGCCTGGGGCAGGTTGTTGATCTGGTTGACCCGGCGCTCGACGTCCTTGACGAAGATATCCATGTCGACGTCGTCGCGGCCCTTGATATTGACCACGCCGAAGCCTTCGCTGGCGATCGAGGTGATCCGGTCCAGGCCGCTGAGATCTGCCACCGCCTCTTCAATTCGGGTGACGATCTGTTCCTCGACATCCTGCGGGGAGGCGCCGCTCCAGGCGACCGACACAGACGCGCCGGTAATATTCACGACCGGGAACATTTCCTGTTCCATGCGCGTGTAGCCGAAGATGCCGCCGACGAAGGCGACAATCATCAGGAGGTTGGCGGCGACGGCGTTACGGGCGAACCAGGCGACGATTCCGCTCATTGTGGATTACCCTCTGCTCCGGTGACGGCGACAGTGGCCGGGGCCGGCGTGGCATCGCCCGTATCGGATTCCTTGTCGGGCTCGTGGACTTTGACGCTGCCATCCTCGAGCCGTTCCATGACAGTGATGTTCATGCCGTCGAACGGTGCCTGGACGGGACTGGTGATCGCGAGTTCACCCTCCTCGACACCTGAACGGACATAGGCGCCGCCAGCATCCGAATAGACGAGATCGACGGTGCGGATCGACAGTTTGCCCTGTTTGGCATTGCCGATGAACAGCTTGTCCTCGCCGCGCAGCGCACCGCGCGGCGCCACCAGGACGTCCGGGATCGTGTCGCCTTCGATCGTGGCATTCACGAACAGGCCCGGCGCCATGGGCGCGTCGCCGTCAGCGCCGGCGCCATAGGGGTCTTTCAGTTCGGCGATCACGTTGATCTGGCGGGTCATTGAGTTGACAGCGGCGGCGGTGCGAACGACCTCGCCTGTCCACGTCCGGGGCTGGCCGGCGACGGTAGCGGTGAACGTGACTTTCGGGCCCGGCTGGTCCGCCGACGCGGTGAAGGCGAGCGGCAGGCCAAGGCGGCCCATCTCGCTGTCATCAAGCGGCAGCGATACTTCGACGACGTCATTGGCGAAGATCCGGCCCAGTGCCGAGCCTGCCGCGACGACCTGGCCGATATCGACGCTGCGTTCGCGTACGCGGCCATCAAAAGGGGCATAGACGGCGGTACGATTGAGACCCAGTTCGGCGTCTTTCAATTGCGCCTTGGCGCCGTCGAGGCTGGCGCGGGCTTCGGCGAGCTGTGGCTCGCGGCGGGCGAGGGGAGAGGCGTCCTCGAGGCCGAGATCTTCAATGTCCTGAACGGCGAGCTCGGCTTCGGCCAGTTCGCGGGCGAGGCGCTGCTCGGCGCTGGCGACGCCGGACCGGGCGCGCACGACGGCGAGTTCATAATCGGCCGCCTCGACGCGGACGAGGAGCTGGCCCTTCTTGATGAAGCCGCCATCGATGAAGTCAGGCGCGACATAGGAGACGCGGCCGGAAATCTGCGGTGCGACCACGATTTCGCGGCGCGGGCGCACTTCGCCCTGCGCTTCGACCGTCAGGTGGAGGTCGTCGCGATAGATCGCTTCGGCGAAGACATTGAGGCCGGCGCGCGCGTCATCCGCCTTTTCCGGCTCGGGCTTGATCATATTGAGCACCACACTGCCGCCGATGCCGACAATGATGATGATCCCGATCGGGGCGAGGATGGAAACAAGGCGACCCATAAATACTAGCTCCTGCCGCCGGTGGCGGCGTTCGTGTCAATGTTGTTTGTACCATATTGCACGCCGGATGTACCGGTGGGCAGGCCGCCGCCCAGGGCGAGGTGATAGGCCACGCGATTGGATGCGCGGCTGGCGCGGGCCGAGACAAGCTGGCTTTCAGCGGTCAGGCGGCGCGTCTGGGAATCGATCAGGTTGAAGATCGTGACCGTGCCGCTGGTGTACTGACGTTCGGCCAGTTCTTCGGCGAGGCTGGCTTCTTCGACGGCGCGGACCTGCGCCTCTTCCTGCTTGGCGAGCAGGATGTCGGCAGCCAGCGCATTTTCAACTTCGCGCCAGGCGTCGAGCGCTGCAGCAGCGTAGTTGGCCACTGCGGCTTCGGCCTGTGCGACAGCGGCGTCGCGCTGGGCATCCAGGCTGCCACCTGTGAAGAGCGGCTGGACGAGGCTGGCGATGAGATTGGCCGCGATCTTTTCGGGATCGAACGCATCCGCAAATTCGGTCGTGCTGGTCGAGGCCGATGCGGTGAGGCGCAGCGATGGCAGCATCGCGAGACGGGCCTGTTCGGCGCGCAGGCCTGCGGCAGCGATGCGGGCTTCGGCGGCGGCAATGTC